>JAJDDS010000194.1 GCA_029260195.1 Phycisphaerae bacterium | reverse complement strand
GCGTGCGGCCAGCCTGATTTCGCTCACCTCCGCGTCCGTCTCGGCAAGCACGTCGACCGGCGTGAAGCCCGTCGGATTCTCGTACATCTCGGATAGTCCAAGGCTCCCATCGAACGAACCCAGGTCAAGCCGCCCGGATGCATGTTGGATCGCGGGGCAGGGCACGCACTTGCTCCCGGTAACGGCCTCCTGCTCTAGCGCTAGCACGTCTCGTTCAACCGAACAACACGTCAGGTGTCTAAACCTCTCAATGTTAACTTGGAAATACGCAAGCCCGAGCGCACCGTAACGTTCGTCAGAGGCTTTTGGGAAGTTCGCCTGCGCTTCCTCGACCGCCTCGGAGAACTGGTCAAAAGCGATGTAGTGCGCAGCGACGTCTACAATGTCCGCGTGCTTCGTGATCGACTCTCCGTCGTGAGAGCCGCCGATTAGTATTATCCGGTCGGGCCCCGAGAGTTCGTCATCCCTTCCAAACCCGTAATCGAGAATTGGTGTCGGCGCCGTGCGTACGGCTTCGATCGCCCGCAAACTAGCGGCGGATTGCGCCGCCGCCTGGGCCGCAAGTCGCTGCCTGGATGTCGAGGGAAGCAGCGCGATCAGAATATTGCTCAGTTTTCGCAGCCCAAAATCACTTGCAGCCTTTTTCCACACCGCACTCTCTTGGAGGAAGCTTCCATTCCCGGAAGTGCCCGCCAAATGGAGTACCGAATACCTGCGGACCCCGAGGTCACCGGACGATTGCAGTTCCGGTGTTGTCTCAAGGCTGCGTTGCAGCTGCTGACGGGAGAACTCGTCGTACGCGGTGCGTTCCACCCGAAAAGCGGCGGCACCGGTCGCGGCACCTCCCGAGCCACTTCCGTGCCCCGTATCGATATTCGGGTCCAGCGTTCGGAGTGTCTCGGCCGCATCCTGGAGGTTCACGCTCTTCTCGTGCAGAGCGCGCATTTTGCGAACCGTCATGCGCTGAACGACAAACTCGTTTTCAGGGGGAAGCCCCGTTCCGTTGGTATGTGTGTCCACCGAGCTGATCCCGGCGAAGCTGCCGAATAGGTCTCCGCAGCGTTTCGCGATTCTGCTGGTGCCACTCGATAGCGTAACGACGAGGATTGAGGCAACCCGATCAATAAACCCTTTTTTCTTGGTAGTCATTTTCGAAAGCCTTTCAGTTAAGATCTTTTTTACTCTTCTGTCTTGGGAAGAATGCCAGTGCATCCGCACGTCTTGAACTGCGTTATCCTCGGGCGCACGACGTCGTACCGAGGCGTCTTCGTTCACCCTGTAAGAACTGGACATACTTGTTGGCCGAGCAGCGTTCGAACTTAAGGACCCGCACTGAGTTGCCGCCGAAGGTGATCGTTGCGGGGATCTTCAGTCTTCTTGACCGCCGCACTTGACGCTTTTCGATTTGCACATCGCCGCGTTGGCCAGAGTCAACTCCCAATTTGCGACCGTCGAACCACAAGCCAGCTGTTGCACCAACCTGGCGGGGTACATCGCGCCTAGAGGCGATCTCTTCGGCGTCGGCGTCCGTCGGGAATCGAATAAGCCGGTCACGTCGGAGTGGCCGTCGGTATATGCGTTTGTGGATCTCGAAGTCGATAATGGCTCTCGACGACACCGACCGCAACGCAAAGAAACCGAGCAACGCAATGGCGCACACCGAAGCAAACACCACGCGGCGATGTGAACCGACATCTTCATCGATGGCATTCAAGCCGCGGGACTCGTCGTCATGTTCGGTAGAACCATCGACACGGGCGAGTGAGTTAGGATCCGCCGCAGACGCGCTGGGTCCGTTGGGCGACGCTTCGGATCTAATGGTTTCAGCGGTCCGTCCAGCCTCGTGACCGCTAATTGGCAGGGCCGCGCGAACATCGGTTCGCGCCGAACTGGTCAGTTCGATTCCGTTCGGGGTCTCGTTGCCGCTCCTATCGATCGCGGCACCATCGGTCGCATTCGTCCGCAGCGCGAATACGTTGTCGGGTTCCTCCGCATCGACGCCAGAACCGGAGGTCTCCTTCAAAGCAGGTAGACCGAGAGGATGCCCGACTTCATTTGGGGACGATTGATCGGTGCTCGCGTCGCACTCGTCTCGCACGCATTGGGCGGGTGCGTTGTCTCCGTCCGCCGCGGATTTCGCACCACTTGCGAATCCGTTCGCTGCGCCGGTCTCACGTATGCGATTCGCGAGTCGTTCGTGGAGTCGATGGTGTGCATCGTTGTCCAGCACTGGACCGTCAAGTGGCGGTGCGCTGACTGGCTGGCCGGCGTCCACTTCGCCGTCATGGCCAAAATCCCTAGGAACCGCCGACCGTTCAGTATCGGCGGCGCTTCGCTCAGTTGTTCCCTGGCTCCCGCCTCCGCCCGGCTCTGCTTGGGGGACACACACTCCGTCCGCGCGTGAGCCTGCCGATCCACGGCCGGACCGGTTGGGTTCCGATTGAGATTCGCGGTGGCCATGCGCCGGGAGCGGCACAGACGAAACGGTGATCTCGCGCGACGGGTCGGATGGATCCCGCACCGCGTCCGTCATATCGCTGGATCCTCGTGCGGCAGGAGTCGGCGCCGGCCCAGCCTCACCCTCCCGCTCCGCCCCAGCGGTTGTCCCGCTCGCCGCTGCCTCACGAGCGTCATTGACAAACGGTTGGCAGGCGACTTGCCTTGGGGCACTCTCGTTGTAAGTCGCGATCGGTCCTGCGACTCGCGATTGCCCCGACGCCGGGTTCATACCGGCAGCCAGGCCGTGGGCCGAACGCGCGACGGAGCGGTTGACGAGGGGGACGAGGGCAGCATTGTCGTTCCCAGCCTCAGCAACCTGTTTGGAGCCCCGGATGGTGTCTTCGGCGGCGACGCGTCCGCGATCCTCGCTCGCATCGACCATGCCTTCGTCGGCCGTGGCCGAAGTTCCGCCTTGACGGCGGTGTTCACGGCCGGCGTTTCCGGTCATGCCGCCAGGCCTAACCGGCAGGGCTTCAGGTTCTTCCGCCGACGGAGTTTTGGCCGCCTGAAGACTCTTGGAGAAATCGACGCCTACGTCTGCGCGCCGACGGAGGCCGTGCGGCTTGTCGACAGGGGCGACGTCATGCGCCTTCAAACGCCCACCGTTCTCATCACCGTCGATGGAACCGAACGACGGTTCTACAACGCGCACCCCCGCGCGAGGATAGACGTGGTAGGTGGACTGGCACCCCACCGCTCCCGCCGCACACGCGGGGGCAAAAAGCACGATGGTCGCCAGGGAGGATTTGCCCGATCTGGCAGTGCGGGCCGTGCATGCGCGGACAACCATCAGCGAGAGTCCACACACCGCACCGGCGCCAAATACGACAAGGCGCGATTCGAATCCTACGAACGCCTCGCGCATGACTTGGAGGAATCCAAGCTCTTGCGGTGCTCGTGACCACGCCATGGGACGTGTCCAGTCTACGCACACAACGACCACCATTGCGACGATCGCGAGTGACTTCCAAAACCAGGTCCGCCAATCGGGCGCCGGGATTGGAAGCAGCGTTCCTACCACAGCGCCCATCGCGAACGCCGTGAACGCAACAACCGACTGCACTACCGCGACTTCGAATTCACTACTCCACATCATCTTCAACCTCTACTTTCTGTTCCCGCGGCTTCGCCGCGCAAGGCGTGCCCAAACAGCAGCGTGCAGGGCATCATGTTGTGACGGGTGAGGTTGAGTTGACCAAGTCCCGAATTGGGCGAAGATCAGTTCTCAACCGGCGCCGCCGGTGAATGCCCAGGAGGATTCGCTTTGACCGGCAGCCTCCTGGGCCCGTTTTTTTGTCAGAGCCGACAACACGAGGTGACGCGTGGCCGCGTCCAATCTGAATAGCGTCCGTTATTTGCCCTCCTTTCCACGAAGCCGCGTATGCCACTGCCTCTCCCCTCCTGGAATCACCGCCGCCCGGAAACAAGTACGCAGCGAGCATCTCGCTTCCGACACAACACTTGGTGCTCGTCACCGCCGCCCAACAACATCTGGCGCTGACGTGTAGCCTCCCCGGAACTTCGACTCGATCGTGCCCAACTCCTACACCGCATGCGTTTCACTTTAACTGTCGATTCACGCATGGACGCCTGCGGTCTGCCGTAGTACGTTGTTCTTGAAGGCCGTACGGTTCACACGGAGACGGGCTGATGGCAACGATAAAGAAGCCGAGATTAATGGTCCTGAGCCTAGGCGGAACGTGGTCGGCTAGGCGTGATTCCAATGGGACGATTGTTCCTGGCGGTCCGTTGGGGTGGTTCCGTCCGGCGGACCTGTTCACTAGGGCCAAGGTCGAGGATCAACTCACCGACTCCCGCTGGTCCCTACCAAAGGAACCCCTACTTTTCGAGGAACAGCTCGACCGGCTCTGTGATCCGAGCGGCTTTGGCCTGTTGAACATCGACAGCACGGACATGGCTCCGGTGCACTGGACGCAAACCGCAGAGTTCATTCTGCAACACGGGAACGACTACGACGCCTGGGTCGTAGCTACTGGAACCGACACGATGTCCAGCTTGGCGGCTGCGCTCGCGTTCTCCTTACGCCGTTTCGGCAAACCAGTCGTCGTTACAGGCGCTCAAAAGAGTCGTTTGGTGGCAGGTTCTGACGCCCTCTTCAACCTGATGAACGCCATGAGGGTGGCAGCGCATTTGACGACGAACGATCGTGGCGACGTCGAGCCCACGCTGCGAGAAGTAGTGGTAACTTTCGGCTCCCGGATCATTCGCGCGACCAGATGCCGGAAATTCAGCGAGGCGGATTTGGAGGCATTTGCAACAATCAACGCTAAGGACCTTGGGCGAATCCGGCTCGATGTGGACATTGACAAGACGATGCGTTTGGACGTTCCGGAGAAGGGCACGAAATACTGGCCAAAGATCGGCAACCCTACGAAATACGATTCCCAGATTGGGCTATTGCACCTCTACCCAGAGATGCCCGAATCACTGCTCTTGACGCTCGGGGAAAGCTGCAAGGCTGTCGTCCTTGCCGGGTTCGGGGCCGGAAACGCGCCCACCAGGGACGCTGTGAGCCCAGTTGCACCAACGATCAGGACGCTAACTGAACTCGGTGTACCGGTCTTGATGACCACGCAGTGCGTTCTAGGGAGCGCGGAGTTCAAGAGGAACCGTTATAAGGGCAGCGAAGAAGCTCAGGCGGGGGGATGTATCATCCTGAATGACATGCTTCCCGATGTAGCTGCCGTGAAGGCAAGATTCGTCATTTCGAACGATTTTGGGTGTCTCAACGCCGATGGGCGCGTCGATCGGAACCGGTTTCATACACTAATGATCCGTCCGCTCGCGGGCGAGATGACCAAGAACAAAGAATAACGCGATCATCTACTAATTCAGCCGGGGCTGGATTCGAACCAGCAA
>JAJDDS010000193.1 GCA_029260195.1 Phycisphaerae bacterium | reverse complement strand
TGTGGCGAACGAGACGTGATCCTGCTCGACTCGCTGACCCGCCTGGGGCGGGCGTTCAACGCGTTTATTCGCGGCAGCGGGCGCATCATGTCGGGCGGGCTGGATATCGGGGCGCTCTTGGAGCCCAAGGCGATTTTCGGGGCGGCTCGAAACGTCGAGAACGGTGGGTCGCTGGCGGTCATCGCCAGCGCCTTGATCGAGACGGGGAGCCGGATGGATGAGGTGATTTTCAACGAGTTCAAGGGCACGGGGAACATGGAGATCGTTCTTTCGCGGAATCTGGCGAACAAGCGTATTTGGCCAGCGATCGACATGCCGCAATCCGGGACGCGTAAGGAGGAGTTGCTTTTGACGGAACAGGAGCTTGCGGCGTCGTACAAGCTCCGCCGGGAGTTTGCGTCGCGGCAGCCGGACGTGACGATGGAGAACTTACTGGAGCGGATGGGGCGCCATCCGAACAACGCCAGCTTCATCGCGATGGCGAAGTAGGTTGGCGCGTGGGGATGGAGCGCCACATCGGTCCAATCATCGGTGCGTTTGCTGGCGGCGTTGTGTCACGGCTGGGTTCGGTCGCGTGGTGTGTCAGGGTGGGGGGGGATGGGGTCCACGGTCCGTGGAATCCCGCCGGTTCGCGTGGGGTGTGATGAACGGCGGATTCCCGCTCTCAATTGAGTTATGAGACGGTGATTAGAGGCGTTTTCGGCGTATTGAGGGGGAGTTTCCGCTTGACTCGGTCGGCAAACGGCAGTTACCATCTCCTGACGTTGTTGTGCGCTGCGTGGTCAGGCAAGAGTCGGGCGCGTGATGGCCGTTTGGATGGCGTGAGACCGTTCGGGGAACGGTGGTTGGCGTCGCGTGGGCGCGAGGGGCGCGTCGTGGCAGTTCGGCGCGTTGGGGCTTGGCGACGAACGTGGAGGAATGAAGCAAAGCCGGTTGGCTGGCTCGCATCAGCGAGCAGGTTGGCCGGGGATAACGAAGCGCCACGGTTCTGGTTGGGGCTTCGTTAGGTATGCAGCACGGGGCGGTTCGCGTTGGAACTGTCCTCGATTAAGGATGAGGACGAAGGGAAAGAAGCTCGGTGCCGTGACCTTCGGTTCCGTGGGCTGTTCGGTGTTCAGCCGGTCGGTCGTATCCCTTCTTTTTCTCAGCGTGGCGTGGACGTTCGCGGTTTTGGCTGCGGCGGATTGCGGCGCTGAGCGCCGTTTCGGATGCGGCGATCGTGGTCGCTCAATTGATGGCTTGATCGCTGAAATCGGTAGCGGTGTGACGATTTGGTTTGCTAAACTTGTGCGCAGCGCGTCTTGCATGAGGTCGTGCCGCTGACTTTATTCTGCCGTACTCAGCCCGTGGAGCTAGAGGAGTAAGAAACAATGTTGAAGTCTTGGTCATATTTGATCGTCATTGCGGCGATCTTCGCCTTGTCGAGTCACGCGGTCGACGCGGAGCCGGCGGGCGACATCATCGGCGCCGTGAGGCATGACGGCCTGATGACCGGAGCCCCTGTTCCAGTGAACGGGTTCGGGGACGGTATCCTATCGTGCCCGACGTGTCCGAGGCTTTACGACAACTCGACGATTTGCACGGTGAGCCTTCAGGCGGTCACGCTGGGTGGGAAGCCACCCAACCCGATGCAGCCTCGGGATTGGCTCGTGACGACGGGTGGGAATATCACGGGTTTCGATCTTCTCGTGCTCAACGGAGCGTCGATTCCGCAGTCGCTGGAGATGAAGTTCTACACGGGCACGAACTCCGAGGCGTTGGGCACCAATATCGCGGAGGCATTTTTCCGCACGTTGGGCGCGCCTGCGATCAGCACGATTCCCGCGTGGGACGATCCAGTGAGCGGTCGCCCGGGCATGATCCGAGTGGGTGTGGATTACGCGGCCAAGACGTATACGCTGACCGGACTCCACGAGGACCCATTCTCGGGTGAGATCGTTGAGACTCCGCTGAACGGCGGCGGCGAGTTCCTTGGCGAGAGCGTCGGTCGCCTGCCGTTCGCGCTTCCAACCGGCGAGGTCGGCGTGGAGGTCCGTTTGGGTGGTGAGAATAGCATTTGCAATAACGGTGATCCCAAGGGCGGACCGATTCTGGCAGGCGGCGGATCGGGCACCGAGGACGGGTTGCACATGATCGGGATCTACGAGGAAGGATTCCCGTTCGCGAATTGTTCGTCGTTCGAGTACTCCGAAGTCTGCGACGACGGCGGCTGGAGTCCCTGTCACACCGTGCCGTGCGACGAAGACGCCGATTGTGAGGCGGCGTTCGGCGCGGGCGCCTTGTGCGGTGGAAACAACTGTGATGGTTCAGTGAACCCCAACGTATGTGAAGATTTGGCGTCGACGCCCTGCACGGGTGGTGACGTTTGCAACCTGGACCGTGCGTTCTTCGGGATCGCGCTGACGCTCTACGCCGGTACGGGTGAGGACGCGGATGGAAACAACCAGATCGACACAGCCGACGTGATCCCGGCGCCGGCTGCGGGCAGTGGGGACATCGTGTCGGTGACGGGATTCGTCGGGGATAACGGCACGCCGTGCAGTTGTTCGAGCCCGGCGTGCGCTTGCACGACGCTGACGCTGTTCGACCACGACGCGGATAACGACGTCGATCTTCTGGACTGGTCCGATTTCGAGCGGTGCTTCGGCCGAGAGGGCGATCCGACGTGCGCGCTGCACGATCAGAACCAGGACGGCGCGGTTGATTTGGACGACTACATCGAATTCGCGGGTTGCTTCACGTTCGACATTTCCGATCTGAACTACGTTCCGGTGGACTGCTCGATTCAGATTGCTCCGCCGGCGAATCAGTTGCGGGACGTCGACATCTACGAGGTCGCAGGCGTTTCGGCGGGTGATGTGGTTGCGGTTTTGCTGGAGGGGACCAAGAGTTCGACGGAAGGTCCGCGGTGGGATCCGTACCTGCGTGTTTTCGACGGTGCCGGTAATCAGATACCGATCAAAGACGGGGTGGGCGGTGAGAGTGACGACTTCGAGCGGTCCAGTTTCGACGCGTACACGACGGTCGCGGTTCCGGTGGGGT
>JAJDDS010000192.1 GCA_029260195.1 Phycisphaerae bacterium | reverse complement strand
TGGGGTGCTTGCGGTCGGATGCGTCGTTGACGGCGGCGATGTCGGTGATGGTCTTCGACTTGACAGCCATCGCGATGCGCTCGGTGATCGTGCTCCGCAGAACTTGGAAGGGGATTTCCGTGATGACGATCGTTCGCTTGGCGCCACGGCCCTCCTCAATCGTGAATTTGCCGCGCATCGTGAGAGAACCACGTCCCGTTCGGTACGCGTCGACGACCCCCTGCCGCCCGCAGATTTCACCCGCGGTGGGGAAATCCGGGCCGGGCACTTTCTCCAACAACTCCGGCAGCGTACAGTCCGGATTGTCGATCACGAGGACGATCGCATCGCAGATCTCGCCGAGGTTGTGGGGCGGCATGTTGGTGGCCATGCCGACGGCAATGCCGGTACATCCGTTGACCAAGAGGTTGGGGAATTTGCTTGGAAGTACGGTGGGCTCGGTGCGGGTCGCGTCGTAGTTCGGCTCGAAGTTGACTGTCTCGTACTCGAGGTCACCGAGGATTTCGGTGGCGTGTGTGAACAGCCGGGCTTCGGTGTATCGCATGGCTGCCGGCGGATCGCCGTCGACCGAGCCGAAGTTCCCCTGCCCGTCGACCAATCGGTAGCGCATGTTCCAATGCTGGGCCAATCGGACCAGCGTCGGATAGATGACTTGCTCGCCGTGCGGATGGTAGTTACCCGAGGTGTCACCCGCGATCTTGGCGCACTTTCGATGGTGGGACCGGGGGCCGAGGTTCAGGTCGTTCATCGCGACGAGAATCCGCCGTTGCGAAGGCTTGAGCCCGTCCCGCGCATCGGGCAGCGCCCGCGACGTGATCACGCTCATCGCATAGGTCAGATACGATTCCTGCATCTCGTCGACGAGCGACAACGGCTCAATCGACTCGCCCGGGGTGTCCGACAGCTCCACCATCAACAAACACTCCTCGTCGTCACGAATTCGAGTCCACGCGCCGCCGAACCACCGCCCGCGGGCCAAGCCATCACCCAAGATCCATCCGTCGACCGGCGCTCGACGGGTCACGTATTGTACGCGAACCCCACCCCCTCGCAATCACACGAGATCGCCCTGTGATATGTTGATGCACCGGATTCCGGCCCGCGCTTGGGACGTCGCCCCCCGCGCTCGCCAGCTTCCTGATCCGCGCCGCTGAAGACACTCCTATGACGCCGGCGCCCCTACGGCAACGGTCCGGTGAAGTCGTTCTGGAACGCGCCGAAGTCGACCAGGTCCACATCGCCATCGTCGTCGGCGTCGAAATCCCCGCAATAGCCGGCATTGAGCGTAACGTACCGCGCGGATTGGTGTGGATCATCGCAGTTCACGACGGCTTGGTCCGACGCGATCAATCGCAACACATAGGCGCAGGCTGGAAGCGCCGACGCATCCCACGTGCCCAGCGGGGCATTGACGACGTTCGAAACACCGGAATTCAGTGTTTGCCAGCCAGCGATGTTTCCACCGGTGACTTGAAGCGTCCAGCCCGCAAGATTCGCGTCGATGGCCGTGCCGACGATTTGCACGACGCCGTCCACGTACGCGCAGTTCAGCGGATTGGCGATCTCAACCGTCGGCGGAGTGTTGTCGACGACGATCGGGTGTGTCACGGCGTCGGTATATCCGCAGGTCGTTTCGCCGGTCAATCGCACGTCGTAACCGCCATCCGGCACGGCCGTCGAATCCCACTGCGAGAGGGGATTGTTGATCACCGGGTTATTGAAGACGCCGGCGCCGATGGGCGACCACCCGCCGCCGCCGGCAGGCCGATAGTCGAGCGTGTAATGATGGAAGCAGAGATTGTCCGACGCCGAGCCGTCGAAGCACACGATCCCGCCGTAAATGCCGTTTTGCGCCGGCGATCCCATGGCGAGGTTGTCAAACGCCCGGTCGAGCCAAACCACCTGCGTGTCGGTGGACGACTTGCCGCAGGCGTTGACGGCGGTCAGGCGCAGGAAGTAGTAGCCTTGCGCCAACCCGGCGGCGTTCCAATTGCCGAGCACTCCGCCGACCACCGGCGTGGTGCCCTCGCCGATGAGTGTCCACGCCTCGCCGTTGACGGGGCGGTACTCGAGCGTGTACGTGCCGAATCCGTCGTCGGGGTCGGCGGCGGTTCCGGTGATCTGAATATTGTCGCATCCGCAGGAAAACGACGTCGGCGCGGTGAGGTCCGCCACGGGCGCGGTCGTGTCACCGGCGCACAACGTCACGTTGACGCCGAGGCACAGGTCGCATCCAGCCGAATTGTCGTTGTAAGCGCCCACCTCAAAGAGATAAGTCTCTCCCGCGGACACCGGGAACGTGACGTCCCCGCCGAAGAAAGAGCATCCGTTGGCGCATGCCGCCGTCTCCGTATCGTCCCGGCACAACTCGTCGAGCCGGACCGGGAATTCGCAATCGCCGCTGCCCTTCCACGGCTGAATGACTGTGTCGAAGCTGGTCGAAGCATGGCAGCTATTGAACGTCAGGAGTCCGCTGATGGTCGGCGTCACCTCGAACCACACGACATGCCCGGGATTGAATCCGCAGCCCATCTCGAAGCCCCCGACCGCATTCGTGACATCCATGACCACCGAATGGGTTCCGGGTAGCCCGGATATGATGCGCGGGGCACAGGGCGAGATCGCCGGAGGCTCGCCCGAACATTGTGCGTAGGCCGTGACGCCAGACCAAACGAAGGCAACCCCCAAGAGCGTGATGTGTCGGATCGATAACATGGTGTTAGCTCCTTTACGATGACTGTCTCTAGCCGCCTCTGCATGCCGTGGAGCGAGCCAAACGCGGTCGGGCTGAAGGCGCAACTGCGCCTTGGCTCACACATTTAGTGCGCGACGTGGACGTGCGATTTGATTTAGGGAATTTACGTTCTCCGAGGACGTCTCCCGTGAAATCGTGTCCCCAGTTGTCGCGTCTCGATCGGTCATCCTACCCGAACGCCCTACCCGATCCAATCGAAATCGATATCAGTCGCCGTGAGTTACGCCCGTTTGCCCAGCCTGTGGGACCATTCCTGCTCATGGTGACTCCGGATCGTTGTTTCCGGACCCCCTGCACGCAGCGTCGACCTTGGCCCCACTCGACTCATCAGCCGCCCGCTCGACCGCAACGGTCGCTCGCGATGCAACCGCAGCGGCGGAAGTCCGAAACGGTGGACACATTTCAGATTGGACTGTGGCCCTCAACCATGTAGGCAGATGTTGGCGCTCGTGCGCTCGCCCGCCGACGGGGAGGGTGAGGACGGGGTGTTCGGAGTCGGCGAGTCCGAATCGTGCGGGATCCGGCACAACGGCTGCCCTGAGAAGCGGGTTTCCGGATCGCGTGGATCAATCGGCGTCGATGGTGTACGATCCCGCGCGTGATGATCAGACGCAATTCGATGGCACGGAATCCACTGGGCTCGCTGGTCTTGCTTGTGGCGCTAGCAATGGCTGCACCGGTGTGTGGGCAGAGCGGGGACGGTACGGGTGATGCTCCGGCTGCGGCGGAGATTGAGCGCGTTCCGGATGCGGTGGAGGAACAGCCTGGGCGGTCGATCGATCTGAGTGGCCCGCAGGCGACGATGCGGTCTTTCCTGGTGGCCATTCAAGACGCCGACGGGGACCGGCCGGAACGCATCGACGACGCAGTGGCGTGTCTGGATATTTCGCAGATCGAAGGCGATGACGGGATGGAGCGGGCGCGGTCGTTGGCGCGGCGTCTTCGCACCGAGATCGACCGCATCGGCGTGAAGCTCGACGACATCCCCGTCGATATGGACGGCGACGCGTATACGTTCCACGAACTCGGGAAAGACGATGTTGACGACGAGGGCGAGTTTCCGGCGATCCGGATGGCGCGCGCGGGCGAGGATGGGCAGTGGCGATTTACGGCGAGCACGCTGGCGGCGATTCCCGCGCTCGAATCGAAGTCGGTCCCCGGCGACGAAGAGTCGAAGCCGGTCGCCAGCGACGTTCCCGCGGGGCGACGAACGCCTCGTGCGACGATGGGGACGTTTTTGGATGCGATGAACGCCGATCCCCCGGACGTGGAAGCCGCGTTGCTGTGCCTCGATCCGACTGGTCAGGATCCGGAGGCGTGGGGGGTCCGTGGACGGACGCTGGCTACCAAACTCAAAAACGTGATGGACAAGATCAAGCTGGTCGTGCTTGCGGATATTCCGGGCGCCGCTGACGGGGGGGCGTACGCCTGGTTCACCGGCGAGACAGGGAATGTCGTCATCGGTCCGATCGCGGACGTGTCGACGGACTTGAAGGCCGATTGGCGTTTCACGCCGAAGCCGGGGGAGTGGCGGTTCACGTCGCAGACGCTGGGAACGATCGACGCGATCTACAAAGAATATGAAGACCGACCGATCATCCGCGAGTTGCGTGACGTGGGGCGTACGGAAGAACTGACGCTCGGTTTGCGTTTCGACCGTTGGATGCCGAGTTGGTCCCGCGAGCAGTATCTGTACCTCCAGGGCTGGCAGTGGGTAGCGCTGGGGGCGCTGGTACCGGTTGGATGGGTCATCAAGGGGGTGGTCGCGGGGGTGGCGACGCTATTCCTGGGTGTGTGGTTGCGCAGGCGCCGGATCGACATCGAGCCAGCCAAGCGGCGCGGCGCGGTGAGTTCGTTCGGATGGGTCGCGGCGGTACTGTTTTGGTATCTGATCGTTCATCAGATGGACCTGCCGGCCGGGCTGTTGGGGGTGTTGCTGCGGTTCACGCAATTGGCGATCGTGGTGACGGCCGTTTGGGCGGCGTATCGGCTGGTGGATATCCTGGGGGGTTACATCACCAGCAACAAGGACTTCCGCCTGACGGAAATCGACGAGGTGCTGATCCCGCTGCTGAGCAAGATCCTGCGGGTGTTCGTCGTGATCGCGGTACTGCTGTTTGTTCTCCAATGGGCGGGTTACAAGGCGACGACGGTGCTGGGAGCGTTGGGTGTGGGTGGTGTGGCGCTGGCGTTCGCAGCCCAGGATACGCTGGGGAACTTCTTCGGGTCGATCACCGTGTTGTTCGACAGGCCATTCGGAATCGCGGATTGGATCGTGATCGGGGACATTGAAGGAACGGTCGAACGTGTCGGATTTCGCTCGACGCGCGTGCGCACGTTCTACAACTCGATGGTGACGATTCCGAACTCGCAGATGGTCAACACCAACGTCGACAACTACGGGGCGCGGACGTTCCGGCGTGTCCGCGTGATGATCTCGATCACCTACGCGACGCCGGCCGAGAAAATCGACGCGTTTTGTGAGGGGATTCGGGAGCTGATCCGCCTCCATCCCTACACGCGGAAAGATTACTACCACGTCTATTTCAACAAGTTCGAAGCCTCGTCTTTGGACATCTTGCTGTACGCATTTTTCGAGGTCCCCGACTGGGGGACGGAGCTGCGGGAGCGCCACCGGTTGTTTGTGGACATCAAGCGGTTGGCGGATCGCCTCGGGGTCGATTTCGCGTTTCCGACACAAACGGTGTGGCTCGAGCGGGGCGGACCGGACACGACACCACCCTCCCGGATCGACGGGAAAAAAGCGGATCAGGTGGGTGTCGCGGAAGCCGCACAACTGTTCGATGAGGCGTACGGGACAGATGGCGGGCGCCTCCCGCCGGTCGTGATCGACTCCGCGCCACGCTCGAGGCGGGGAACTGAGATCTCCGAATAGAGTAGATTCGCCCGCCAATGGCGGTCGCGCACGCGTCGCCGCATGTCACCGTTTCCGGACCCCACGCACGATTCTCGACATCCGGCGTTCCACCGCGGACTTCGAGTCACTTGACCAACGGCTCTGAGACAAGCGGCAGCGGGACGGTGGATGTGGGCTCGAGATGGGTGGAGAAGTCTTCGTACTGGTTGCGGAGGTATGGGGTTGGCGGGCCTCCGTGGAGGTGGGTCCAGGGGAAGACTTCGTCGGCGGGGCGCTCGCGGTGGGCGTAGAAATCCACGGTGAGATCGGATCGATCAAACGCCTCTTGCCAGATGCGGGCGTTGAAGCACTCGTCCCAGCCATCGAACCGCGCGCCGGAGCGCCAGGCGTTTTCGATGACCGCCGAAAGTCGGCGATCGCCGCGAGCGAACACCGCTTCAAGGACGGAGCGATCGGGATCGTGCATCTTGATGCGGACGGACGACTTGCGGCGCCCGGAAATCTCGCGGAGGCGGCGCCTCACATCGTTGAAGTACTCAGGACGCGGCTGAGCCATCCACTGAAGCGGCGTGTACGGCTTCGGCACCAACCAGCCGACGGAGGCGGTCACGCGGGCAGGACCGCCGGCAACCTCACGGCGCAGTTCGCTAATGGCGCGACTCAGATCGAACATGCCGTCGATATCATCGGGGCGCTCACCGGGGAAGCCGGACATGAAATAGAGCTTGACGCTTCGCCAACCGGCTTCGAACGCAGCGCGGACGCCGTCGAGCAGGGCGCCGTCGGTGACCTTCTTGCGAATGGCTGCCCGCATGTCGTCGCGGGCGGCTTCGACAGCGATCGTGAGGCTCGGTTTGCGGACGGCGGTGAGCATCGACGGGATGCTGGCGAGCATCTTGTCGACGCGAAGCGACGGGACGGAGATGCCAACGCCGCGGGGTGCGAATAGTTCGTTGGCACGGCGGGCGAGTTCAGCGAGGTCCGGGTAGTCAGCCGTCGAAAGCGAAAGTAAGCCCAGCTCGTCGATCCCGGTGGATCGCCACATGTGGTCCGCCATCTCGAGGATCTTGTCGACCGAGCGGAGACGTAGCGGCCTCTTCGTGTACCCCGCGTGGCAGAAGCGGCAGCGTTGGGGACAGCCGCGCATAATCTCGATGGCGATACGGTCGTGAACAACGTCGGTGTAGGGGATCAGGGGTTCGATCGGGAACGGCGCCTCGTCCAAGTCAAGGGTCTGACACCGCTCGATGAGATGCGGGATACGGTCGGAGTCGGGGTTGATGGATCGGACCGTTCCATCGTCGTTGTAACATACGTCGTACAGTGCGGGGGCGTAGATCCACTCGAAGGACTCCGCCATCACGCGGATCATGTCGCGTCTCGGCATCCCGGCGGATTTGAGTTCCTTATACTTGGCGAGGATGGCAGCCATTGAGGCTTCGCCATCGCCAAGGACGACGAGATCAACGAAGTCGGCCACGGGCTCGGGGTTGTCAGCCTGGGGACCGCCGACGATGACGAGCGGGTGTCGGTTGTCGCGGTCGCGATGCCGAAGGGGGATGCCGGCGAGGTCGAGCAACGTGAGGAGATTGGTGAACGACATCTCGTATTGGAGGGAGATGGCGAAGATGTCGGCGTCCGCCACGGGGCGCCGGGTATCCCAGGTGAAGAGTTCGAGCCCCTTGTCGCGCATGACCTTCTCGGCGTCGGTCCAGGGGGAGAACGTGCGCTCGGCACACACGCCGTCCGTGTGGTTGCAAAGCCAATACAAAATCTGGCACCCGAGATGGCTGGTGCCGATGGCGTACGTGTCGGGGAATCCGATGACGACGCGAACGTCGGCGCCGTCCCAGTTGTCAGAGCCTACGAGTTGGTTGACCTCACCGCCGATGTACTGGCTTGGCTTGGTGACGTAGGGGAGTAGATCTCGGCTGACGGCTTCGCGGAGGTTTCGCATACGCCCATAGTATCCGTTTTTGGGGGTTGTGATCGCGTTCGACGGTTCGGCCCGCTCAATTGTGACGTTGTGCGGCGTTCATTGTACTGATTGGAGCGGTCCGACGCTATACAATCGGGTTGGGCGTTGCCGGGGGTGCGCGCGCAAGTGGCGCCCCGTCGCCGTCGCGGCGAGCGGAGTTGCCGGTGGCTTGGGGGCGTCGTAGACTTGGAACCGTGATAGGCAGTTGGATTGGAGACATGGGAGCAGGCCGAGGGCGGCGCGTGGGGCCGCGCCTCGCGACGGGATTCACGGTGGTGGAGATACTGGCGGTCGTCGGAGTCGTCGCGATTCTGATGCTGTTGTTGGTACCGTCGATTCAGCGGTCGATGCGGCAGGCTTCTTCGACGGTGTGCATGCACCAGTTGAAGGAAATCAACCGAGCGTTGCAGGAGTATCGGCTCGAGAACTGCGGATGGTTGCCGGATGTGTCCGATCCAGCAACGGACGGGCCGGTCGAGGCGCGGGCGGCTGCGTGGTATGGGGGGTTGATTCCGAAGTACTTGGGCGGGTTGCCGTCGCTGGCGTGTCCAGCCGATCCGCTACGGTCGCAGATCACGAGCAAGGCGACGCTCGAGGAGCACCCGGACCCGGACCACGCATCGAGCTACGGGATGAACGGTCTGATACGCGCCGCGGGGCTGGGGCATGTGGATCGATTCGGCCCGGCGAATCCGCTCGAGACGATTCTGGTTGCGGACCTCGGTCCTGACGTGATGATCGGCGATCGGGTCTCGCGGAACGGCGGGTGGCTTGCTTGGGACGACGGATTTCATCCGGGTACCGCGGGCCTGCGCGACTCGTGGCTCACGGGCCGCCATTTCGGGCACATCAACGTGTTGACGATGGGCGGAGCGGTTCAGCGCGTGCGAACGGCTGAGATGCTGGAAGAGCGAATATCCAATTATTACGGGGACTGCTCAGCCGGGGGGTGTCCGTTGTGCGCGGAGTATGAGGTCGCGCATTATTCGTTCGCGCCGGAACGGCTTTTCTGGTGGACCGGGGCGATTCGACGGATCGAGTGATCGCCGAACCGGTGGACGCGTCGGCGCGGGTTCGAGCGAAAGGCCTGGCGATGAATGGAAGATTGAAGCGGGAAGCCCGGCGTCGCCAAACGGCGGTGTACAGCCTGTGCGGAGCCATCCTGGTGGCTGTTTCGATCGCGGGAATGTGGTGGATGATGCGCGTTGGTCCGTCGGCGGCGACGGCATTGCAGCGTCGCATCAGCGATCAAGCCGTCGTGTGGCGTTGTCCGAACGGGCATCGATTCGAGGCGCGCGGCCGGGCGCGTCGGCTCGAGTGCGCCGAATGTGGGCGTCGGTCGGACATGGAAGTGACATACGTCTGTCCACGCGACGGTGACGTCCCGGCATTGATACGCGTGGAACGGGGCGCGGGCGGGCGTGAGGCGTTGTCGGAGGTCAGCCTGCGGCCAGGAGTTTGGGAGGCGGTGGGATCGTCGGTGCGTTGTCCCAAATGCGACCGCCATCTGACACCGCAGGTGGAGAACCTGATGGGGCTGAAACCGGAAGGACCATAAACATAGGGCGAGCCGCATATTGACGACTCGCCCCGGGTGTTTCACTTCGGTCTGCGTATCGCGTCCGCGATCAGACGTCCTGGGGCTTGACGGTCTTGCGTCCGTTGGCTTTGGTGCGTGTGGTTGCTTGGTCGAGAAGGCAATAGACCTTGTCGGACAGCTCGGCAATCGCATCGGCGGAGGTGTTCATCCTGCGCGATTTGACGTAGGCCTTCACCTTGCTGGCGACGACCAGGACTTCACGACTCTTCTTGACAGGACTCTTGACTTTCTTCTTTGCCATCGCATCGTTCTCCGTAACAGATTTCAGGTTTGTTTCGACTCTCTGACGGCGACCCGTTCGGCCCCCGTCTCGCTTCCTTACGCCCTCGACGTCGGGATTCTAGGTGCTTCGTGTCTCCCTTCGCAAGGGGAAAACTCAAAAAAACACG
>JAJDDS010000191.1 GCA_029260195.1 Phycisphaerae bacterium | reverse complement strand
TGCAAAGCGATCCGCCACCGAACGCATACCGCAGTACAGATGCTGGGAATCTTCCATTGACCACCCTGACGGTAGCGCCACCGACACCGTCGCCGCCAGCGGGCGGACCGCCATGGCTGCGCAGTCGCTCAGACTGCACGCGATCGATTTTCGTCCGATCCGCTCTAGATCATCGACCGCGCGATCGAAATGCACGCCGTCGAGAAGCATGTCGGACGTCATCAACACGTCGCCGCCGGGCGCCCGCAGTACAGCCATGTCGTCGCCAATCCCGACGGACACCGTATCCGCCGCTCGTGGTGGCTGTGCCTGGGCGGTCAGCCAAGTGATCAGTTCCGATTCGCGAGCGTTGCCCATGCCGGACTCCGACGTCAGTAACCACAGCCGATCGCCGTGCGCGGGGTCATTGCAGCCAACCCCGCGGTGATGTCAAGGACGTGCTGATTCGGACGCCGAGCGCATCGCCGCCCAACCAAACCGAGTCGAACGTCACCGGGCTGACGGCGCCCGTTGATCGGGGGCTGGGTTCGTCTTGTCGCCCGCGGATGGACCCGCTAATGTGTCGACACCTCGGCCTGTCCGTGGTTCCGGGCACGGTACGGTTCTCCACGGGCGCGGTCAATGCTCGCCCGGACCGACCCTGCGGAGTAAGGGATTCGGCGGCGCGCGGTGCCGCGGGAGCCCCGGAGGCGTGCGGGAACGATCGGTATCGACGCATGATGGCATACCTCGAACTGATGCGACCCAAGCAGTGGATCAAGAACCTCGCGGTTCTTGCCGGTCCCGCATTCGCCATGCGCACCGACGCCCACGCGATGGGGCTGACGGCGATCGTCTTCGCAGCCTTCTGTCTGGTTTCGAGCGCCAGCTACTCCATCAACGATCTTCTTGACCGCGGCGCTGACGCGCTGCATCCCACGAAGAAGCACCGTCCCATCGCCAGGGGGGATATTTCTCCGCCGGCTGCCGCCGTTTGGGCGGTCGTGCTTCTCGCCGGCGGAATCGGCGTCAGCCTCACGTTCCTGTCCCGGGGAACGACGTTCATCATCATCGCCTACTTCGTGATGATCTTAGCGTACTCGGTAGCGCTGAAACGCCGGATGATTCTCGACGTCATCCTGATCGCGACCGGATTCGTCCTCCGTGCCGCCGCCGGTGCCCAAGCGGTGGGTGTTTTTGTTTCGCCGTGGCTGATCGTGTGTACGTTTACGCTCTGCTTGTTCATGGGTTTCGGCAAGCGCCGCTGCGAGATCGCGCAGTTCGACACGCTCGAGGCGGCCGGCGAACACCGAAACACATTGGCTCGCTACACGCCCGAGTTGCTCAATAACCTCATCAGCGTCTCGGCCGGCATTGCAATCATGACGTTCCTTCTCTACACGATGGACCGCGACACGCAGACCACGTTTCCCAAGCAACACCTTCTGTACACGCTGCCGCTTGTAGTATACGGCGTGTTCCGATACGCCATGCTGGTTCAGTCAGGGCGCATGCACGGACCGACCGACATCGTACTGCGAGATCGGCCGTTCCTCGGCGCTGTGATCGTCTGGGGATTCCTCGCCGCGGCCATCATGCTTGAAGACAAGTGGATTCACATCGGATTCGTCGCCGACTTGCTCGGTGGACCGGCTGAGGCAGTGATCATGGACACACCCGGCGCTGCGTGATCGCGCCGACCTGGTAACTTTCACGAGACCCGCGACATGATCGATTCTACAGACGCGAAAATCCAACCTATGTCATTCATGATCACCGGCGGCGCTGGTTTTCTCGGGATCAACCTTGTCCGCTACCTCCTCGACCGAGGACACACGGTGACATCCCTCGACATTGCGCCGTTTGACTATTCCGACGTAAAGGACAGAGTCCACGTCATTCAGGGCGACATCCGCGACGTCGGCGCCGTCGACCGAGCCACGGCCGGCGTCGACATCGTCATCCACACGGCGGCTGCGCTGCCGCTGTACAGCAAGCAGGACATTCTCTCCACCGACATCGACGGCAGCCGCAACGTGATGGAGGCTGCGCTGAGACACAAGGTCCAGCGCGCCATTCACGTTTCGTCGACGGCGGTCTACGGTATCCCCGATCACCATCCGTTGTGCGAGGCCGACAAGCTCGACGGCGTCGGTCCGTACGGCCAAGCGAAGATTGACGCAGAGCGCATCTGTGTCGAATGTCGGGAGAAGGGGTTGTGCGTTCCGATCATTCGTCCCAAGTCTTTCGTGGGACCGGAGCGGCTTGGGGTCTTCGCGCTATTTTACGACTGGGCCAAGGATGGCAAGGGGTTTCCCATGATCGGCAACGGGCGCAACCGGTACCAACTCCTTGACGTTGAGGATCTCTGCGACGCCATTTACCTCAGCGCTACCCTCGACGCCGACAAGGTCAACGACGTGTTCAATATCGGCGCCGAGGAGTTCACCACCATGAAGGAGGACTACCAAGCCGTCCTCGATCATGCCGGGTTCGGCAAGAAGATCAGCACGTTTCCGGCTGCGCCGATGATCTGGACGCTTCGATTCCTCGAGATGTTCAAGCTATCGCCGCTGTACAAGTGGGTGTACGAGACGGCGTCGAAGGACTCTTTCGTCTCGATCGAGAAAGCGCAGCGTGAGCTTGGATTCACACCGCGTTACTCGAACAAGCAGGCGATGATCCGCAACTACGACTGGTATCTCGCCAACTTAGCTCAATTCGAGAATGCTTCCGGCGTGTCGCATCGGGTTCCCTGGAGCCAAGGCGTCCTCCGCTTCGCCAAGTGGTTCTTCTGACGTCCGCGTGTTCCTCGCGTCGGTGGGGCAGGCGCGTTCGATCACACTGTAGAGATTGCCGCATCAGCACGGAGGTGAGGTGAGCGCGGAGCGCTTTGCTCACTGGTATCCAGTGGCATATCCCTCCTCTCCGCGCGAAATCCCATGCCGATTGCGGGTCTCCGCCGCGACAGACCCGTTATTCTCGGATCATGACTAGCGTACGGGTCACGCACAAACCGCTGGTACGGGATGTGCTGGTTATGGTATGATGCGGCGTTCCCGTTCGTGCGGGGGCGCCCAGCGGCGCTCCGCCCGCGCGGTGGAGCGGTGTGTTTGCGCTCGGGTTTTCGGGTCGGTGTCGATCACCATGGCTGTCACGGCTCGGGCCGGAAGGACGCGACAGGAGGATTGCATCATGAGGTTCCTTTCTGCAGGTATGTCCGGGGTCACCGTGGTGACACTCCTGCTGGCGACGAGCGCCGCGTTCGGCAGCAGCTTCGGTCCGGTCTTTGGATCCTCGGGCGGACCGCTCGCCCTGGGTCAGAGCTGCACCGCGTGCCATTTCTACGACGGCGGGACCGGATCGACGCGAATCCTCGGCCTGCCCCCAGCCTACGAACCGGGAGCGATCTACGACCTCACTGTGCGCATCGCGGACACCGACAAGAACGGCGCCGGC
>JAJDDS010000020.1 GCA_029260195.1 Phycisphaerae bacterium | reverse complement strand
TCCCCCAATTCCTGGTACGTCGATTCCGTGTAGTAGTACAACATGAGTACCTCGCGACACTCTGCGGGCAGTTGTTCAATCTGTTGATACAGCAGATCCCAGGAATCGTTGGAGGATCCTACATGCGATGGATTCTCGCCGGCCTGCGCTTCCCAAGGATCGATCGATACTTCGGTGCGCTGTTTGGACTTAAGCCAATCGAGACAGGTCCGTGTCGCAATCCCGCAGATCCAAGAT
The DNA here is from genome assembly GCA_029260195.1 of Phycisphaerae bacterium. Lineage (GTDB taxonomy): Bacteria > Planctomycetota > Phycisphaerae > UBA1845 > UBA1845 > OFTM321. The sequence goes on along the minus strand of JAJDDS010000020.1, from coordinate 3,227 downwards.
CCGAAGCGCTCCGGCTCGCGGATCGACCCCAGCGCGCGGAGGGCGCGCAACAGGGTTTCTTGCGCCAGATCTTCTGCCGTGGAAGCGTTTCCGACCCGCCCGTGACAGACCGCCAGCACGCGCGCACTCCACCTGTGCACCAACAGCGCGTACGCACCGGTACGCCCGGAAAGCGCCTCGCGAACGAGATCGGCGTCCGATTTTCCATCCGCCACAGAGGTACTCCGAAACCAGTTCGGACGGTACTATCGTATTAGTAGACTGGAGGCGCCAACCTACTACTGGCGAATCCAGAAAAATGGTCTGTGCGGATCACGTCGCCCAACGCTCCTGCGAGGGTGCGTAAGTCTCGTTTCGTACGCACAATTTCGAGCCCGCCCTGACCACCATGCGACGTGGCGGCCGTGTTCGACCGCACGTCGCTATGGTTGCGAGACCAGCGCCTCGATCGCGGCCGTGATATTCAGATAATCCTGATTGAGCCGGCGTTTTTCGGGATCATCCGTGGGGCCAAACGCCGGTCCGGGGTGCGCGTAACGGATCACCCCTTTTCCGTCGAGCAGCAAACATACGCTCGTGCTGCGCCGTTTGTGGGCGCCCGGGTACACTCGCTGCAGGGTCTTCCATTGTAGATCGGTCGCCACCCACCCTGTGTATCCGATTGCCTTTGCCATGTGCAGGACATCATGTGCCGCGACGTCTCGCGGCGGTTTGGGATGATACACTGCCAATGTCCGCAGCCCTCTCGTGGCGAATTGCTTCCGTTGTCGTTCTATGGCGGGCAGGGACATCGCGCATGACGGGCACGTGTCCGTCCACCAGCGAACCAGCGTCGCCTTGCCCGCCAGGTTGACGGGCTTGTTGTCCGGCGTATTCAGCCAAACGAGTTCGTCCAACACGAGATGTTTGCCCAGCAGATCTGCGGCTTCGGATGACATCGGCACGCTGCCGGCCAGGCTGGGCACAAAATCCTCAGATTGGCTTACGGTGGGCAGGTTCGTGCGCTGCTCACAAGACGCTACGAAAAATGTCGCCGTTGTCACGACACCCGCGAATACGTATTGCATTACCGCGTTGCTCTCTCCGACGGGATCCCGAACCGAACGGGGCATGCGAGATTCTAAGACGCTAATCACGACTCGCCCGTCACACGTTTGTAACGGTGGACGCTGTTTTTGTCAAAACCGCTCTTCAGGGCTATTAACACGGTCCGCCTACTCTACTAGCAGGTAGGTGAAATCTCCAGTCAAACGAAAGGACGTCTTATGACCCGCTCAATTTTGCTGTTCGCCCTCGCGGCGCTCTGTTTATCTTCTACTGTCAGCGCCGCATCTGCGCCGGACAGCAGGGCCGAATCCCGCGCCATCGACTTGGCCATCTGCCTGGACATCTCCGGCAGTATGTCCGACCTCCTCGATTCTGTGCGGGGGCGCGTCTGGGACATCGTTACCGATCTGTCCCGCGCCACGCCAACGCCCAGTCTGCGCGTGGCACTGATCACGTTTGGAGGTGAGGGGCCGGCGGACGATGGCCACATCGTTCGGCACTCCGACTTCACGCGCGACCTTGACACGGCCTACGGCAAACTCATGGCGCTCAATACGAATGGCGGTGATGAGTATGTCGGCTGGGCCATCGAACGTGCTGTCGAGTCATTGGATTGGTCAACCGATCCAGATGCGCTGCGTATTATTTTCATGGCCGGCAACGAATCCGCCGACCAGCTCGCAACCGAACATGACTTCCGCACCGCCGCCCGCGCCGCGACCGACATGGATATCATCATCAATAGCGTGTACGCCGGCGATCGAGAACAGGGCGTCGCCGAAAAATGGGATCGCGTGGCGCAAGTGGGTAAGGGCACCTACACCGCAATCGACGTGGTCTCCGGGACCATTCAGGTCGAAACTCCGTTTGACGCGGAGCTTGCCGAACTCAACGACGAACTCAATCGAACCTACATTCCGTACGGCCAGCACGGCGCAACGGGGCTCGCCAATCAGATCGCGCAAGACAAAAACGCCGGTAAGATGGGTGCCCAATCTTGCGGCAGTCGTGTGGCCGCCAAGGGATGCGCCCTGTACAACGCCGCCACTTGGGATCTCGTCGATGCGGTTCGGCAAGAGGATTTTCGGCTTGCGTCTGTTGAGTCGAATGAGCTCCCGGCCTTCATGAGATCCATGACGTCTGATCAGCGAAAGACGTATATCGTTGGCATGCAGAGTGTTCGTGACGCGGTTCGTGCTGAAATAGCCGAAACGGATCAACAGCGCCGCGCCTTCATTCGAGCGACGCAGGCTCAGGATCCTAGGTCTCGACCCAGTTTCGACGATGCGTTGCTTACGAGCCTTCGTGCCCAGGCGGTCGCCAAGGGCTTCACGTATCCGGCGCCCCCTCCGGTAACCAAGGTCGAAGTGGTCGCGGAACTGGAGGGGCCTTTGCTTCCACGCCGCCTTCTAAAGACGCCCGTGCAGGCCAACGTGAATGCGCTCGTCGCGTCGATTCCGGTCCTGGAATACGGCGTGGTCGACTATCGTTCGCGGCGCCTCGCCTTTACAGAGCGCCTTGCCGACCGGGTCGGTGCTCCCGTGCGCATTCTTGTGGGTGACCGAGAATTCGCTTCCGCGGATCTGGCGCACGAGGCGCTTCTCAAGCTTCTACGAGCACAGATCGACGAGTTGCAAACGATTCGTGTCGTCAACGCGGCGCCGGTACCCTTTGTATACGCCACAGCATCCGGTGCGACGGCGCCCGCAAAAGACGACGCAACGTGCTTCCGCATCGGTGGCATCGATTTCGCGGATAGAACGATCGCCGAGCGCGTCCGAGATGACATTCGAAACGCCCTCAAACCGTATGTGCGAAGACAGGTCAACACGGGGCAGCCCCGAGGATCTGCGCGTCTGGCGTCCTTGGAGCAAACCGATCCGTTGGCGATCCATCGATCGATCGAACGATGCCGCGAGCGAATCAGGATCATCGCCGAGACGACGGGATGGTCCTACATGACGCTTGTCGATGGGTGTTGACTCGCATAGTTTCACCTCATGATTCGAGGTGTGTCTCAAGGCTACGATCGAAGCGACGCAATCGAGACGTTCGCTCTCGACGGAGGCAAGGATGAGAACCCAGACCCTCGTCACGCGTGTGCCGGAAAGCAGAAAGCAAAAGAATGCAGGAAAGCAAAAGGGCCGGGTGACCCTGGGTGGTTGCCCACCCAGGGTCAC
>JAJDDS010000190.1 GCA_029260195.1 Phycisphaerae bacterium | reverse complement strand
TCGAACCTCACGACCGCCAACAGTGACGGACCTGAAATCTACTATGACAATTTCCAGGTGACCCAAAATGACTGACCGCCATACGCCGACTCCCACAACGCCGCTGTTCCTCCTCGCCATCGCATCGTTGACCGCCGGCGCGGCGGCTGAACCACTCGCCAACGCAAAAACCGGCGACTGGCCCATGTGGGGCGGCTCTACCGACCGGAACATGGTCTCCGGTGAAAAGAACATCGTCGCCACATGGGATGTCAAGAGTAAGAAGAACATCAAGTGGACCGCGCCGCTCGGCTCGCAGTCGTACGGAAATCCGGTCATCGTCAATGGCAAGGTCTTCGTCGGCACGAACAACCACGGCCATCACCGCGAAGGCATCACGGGCGACAAGGGCGTCATCCTCTGTTTCGATCAGAAGGACGGCAAGATGCTCTGGCAGATTACGCACGACAAGCTCCCCACCGGTCGCGTCAACGACTGGCCGGAGCAGGGTATTTGCTCGACGCCCTTCATTCGTGGCGACCGCATGTACTACGTCAGCAATCGCTGCGAACTGGTCTGCGCCGACACCGAGGGCTACCTCGACGGTGAAAACGACGGTCCGTTTAAGGACGAAAAGTACCACGACAAGCAGGATGGCGATTTCGTATGGGTCTACGACATGATCGAGGAACTCGGCGCCTTCCCGCACAACCTCGCGACGTCTTCGCCGGTGGGCGGCGACGGGCTGATATTCGTTCAGACCTCCAACGGTGTCGACGAAGGACACCTCGACATGCCCGTGCCCGACGCCCCCGACTTCATCGCGCTCGACATGAAGACGGGCAAACTCGTCTGGGAGAAATCCTACGCCGGCGAAAACAACCTGCACGGAGCCTGGTCCTCACCAGCCTACGGAACCGTCAACGGAAAACCGCAGGTCGTCTTTGGCGGCGGCGATGGCTGGGCCTACGGACTGAAGCCCAAGACCGGCGATATCATCTGGAAGTTCAACCTCAACCCCACCGGTTCCAAGTGGGAACTCGGTGGTCGTGGAACGAAGAACAACGTCATCGCCACGCCGGTCATCTACGACAACAAGGTGTTCCTCTGCGTCGGGCAAGACCCCGAACACGGCGAAGGTCCCGGCCACTTGTACGCCATTGACGCCACCAAGACCGGCGACATCACGGCAACCGGCGCCGTTTGGCACTACGGCGGCCAAGACTTTCACCGCTCGATGTCCACCGTCGCCATCGCCGACGGCTTGCTTTATGCGGCTGACCTCAGCGGGTTCCTCAACTGCCTGGACGTCAAGACAGGCAAGCGTCGCTGGCAGTACGACACCTTTGCCGCCGTCTGGGGATCTCCGTACGTCGTCGACGGCAAGGTGTTCCTTGGGGATGAGGATGGCGAGGTGGTCGTCCTCCAGCATAGCCCCAAGAAGAAACTCCTCGCCGAAAACGACCTCAGGAACTCCGTCTATACCACCCCAGTCGCCTCTCACGGCACGTTGTACATCGTCAACCGCCGAACGCTGATTGCGATTGGAAGCGAGTGACATGCGGCGCGTCCGCGCGTTTCCAGTTGCTCCCGAGTGAGCGCGCATGTACAATGGTTACGGTTCATTGAGCGTCACACGAGGCGAGTCAGAGTCGAATGAGCGGAACAAAGAAACCCGTGCGTATGGCCAAGCTGGTCCGGTGGAGGGAGGCGGACGAATCCTTCGACGCCGCATATTGGCGCAGAGTTGGTGCCCAGGGGCGTTTCGCAGCCGTTTGGCAGATGGTTATGGAAGCTCAAGCCATTCGAGGCCACGATGGACGTCAACCGAGACTTCAGCGAACTGTTGAGCGCCTTTGCAAACGCCCGCGTCCGCTATTTGATCGTTGGCGCGCACGCCGTCGCATATCACGCAGAGCCACGCTTCACCAAGGATCTTGATCTTTGGGTGGATCCCTCTACGACGAACGCGGCCAAGGTCTGGGCGGCGCTGTCGCAGGTCGGAGCACCCTTGAAAGGCGTCACCGTCGATGATTTCGCGGACCCGGAGCTTATGTCTCAGATCGGCATCGAGCCCAACCGCATCGACATCATGATGGGAATCTCCGGAGTCCGTTTCGAGACAGCTTGGCCGGCCCGAGTTCGTTCCAAGTACGGCGACGTTTCCGTTCACATTATTTCCCGAACGCATTTGCTGCGTTCGAAGCGCGCAGCAGGCCGCCCGAAGGATCTACTCGATATCACGAACCTCACGCGACGACGCAAACGACAATCGCCGGCGAAGCGCCGAAAACCAGACCCACGAGAGTAAGCTCGCGGCGAGCCTGACACGATACGCGAGGGGATTTCCCGGGCGTCGTGGAGCATCCGGGAACCAAGAACAGGATTGACCCTTGACCACGTCGTCTCACATTCCGAGCGCAACGCCGTCCAAGCAGGCAATCGCTGATGCCAAACGTCTTCTCGACACCCACACCCGCGAGATCGTTGCATGGCACTTCGATCCTGACACCGGCTGCCCCTTCTGGCTGGACCGCGCTAAGGGTCTCGACTGGGATCCGCGCAAAGAAATCCAATCCTTCGGCGACCTGCGCAAGTTCGAATCGTTCAAAGACGAATGGCTCCGCGGCGGACCGGTCCGACGATGGGTTCCCAAAGCCTACGCCGGTCGCCCCGTCTATGTGTTCGAAACCGGCGGCACCACGGGCATCCCCAAAACCCGAATCAACATCGAAGACTTCCGCATCGACTACGAGCTCTTCAGCGGAACACTCTCCGACGACGCCTTCCCCAAGGACGCCGATTGGCTCATGCTTGGCCCCAGTGGACCGCGTCGACTGCGACTCGCCGTCGAACATCTCTGCCAGCACCGCGGCGGGATCTGCTTTTGTGTGGACATGGACCCGCGCTGGATCATCAAGCTCATCAAGTCAGGCCGAAGCACCGAGATGCACGAGTACAAAGACCACGTCGTCAACCAAGGCCTCACTCTGCTGCGGGCGCACGACAACATCCAGTGCTTGTTCACCACCCCGAAACTCCTCGAAGCCATCTGCGACCGCGTCTCCCCGGTGCGTATGGGCATCAAGGGCGTGTTCTGCGGCGGTACGCAACTGACCGCACAGTTCCACCGGTTCGCCCGCGAAGAACTGCTCGAAGGAAATATCGAATTCGTCCCCACCTACGGCAACACACTCATGGGCCTCGCCTGCCACAAACCGTTCGACCCGGCTGACAACTACAGCGTCATCTACCACGCGCCCAGCCCCCGCGCCATGACCGAGGTCGTCGATCCCGACAATCCCGACGCCGTCGTCGACTACGGCCAACTGGGCCGCACACGTCTGACCACGCTCACGAAGGAGTTCTTCATGCCCGGCTTCCTCGAGCGCGACGAAGCCATCCGCACGCCGCCCTGCGACGCCTACCCCTGGGATGGTGTGGCAGACGTCCGCCCGTTTTCCGGCTTCGCCACCCCGCTGATCGAGGGCGTGTACTGATAATTCCGCTCGCTGCAGCCGTTTGGCTGCTATAATGGAGGCGGAGACAATCATGCACACGACAAGAGATCAAATGAGTCAACGCGAGACCTGCTACCACGGACTGCGCATGACGGCTGAGGAGTACTTCCAACTCGGAGAGACGTTCCAGCGTTACGAACTCATCGACGGAGTAATCTGCATGTCGCCCAGCGCTTCCGCCCTGCACCAGCGGATCATCACCCGAGTGTCCGCCGAGATCGTCGCACACCTGAAGCTGAATCCTGTTGGCGAGGTCTACGTGGAGTCCGACGTCTCGTTTGGCCCGGGGCCGTCCCGCGGCGACATCGTGTATCGACCCGACATCACGTTCTTGTCGTCACCGAAAGCCGCCAGCGTGAAAGATCGAATCGCGGTTGCCCCGGACGTCGTCGTTGAAGTTGTCTCCCCGTCGTCACGCCGCTACGACACGGAAACCAAGAAATCGGACTACGAGCGGTTCCAAGTGGCGGAATACTGGATCATCGATCCGCATGCCGACGAACTCATCTTCTACTACCTCGACGCCGGGAAGTATGTGGCACAGACGCCTTCGGATCACAAGTTCGCATCACGCACCATTGAGGGGTTCATTCTCGACCTGCAAGCTGTCCGCGCCTTGTTCAAATAGCGAGGACGCCCGGACGTTCAACTATGGCACCAGCATCAGGGTCCGCCGACATCACCGGCGAGAGCGCGCCATAACGCGACGAACTTCGCACGAACGTACGGGTCCAAGTTGTTCCCGTACACCTCGGGCAAGTCCAACACGCGAATCAGCTCCTGCACGTCAGCCAGGTCGCGCAGCCGTCCCGGGTTGGTCATGCCCGATGCCAACTTGAGTTCGATCAAGGTCGGCAACTTGACGTATCGCACGCCATCCACCTCGACTGACACGCCAGCCGGGTCCGGAAGCGCCACCGGTTTGGGCTTGCCGTCGCCGGGGTACTCGCCCGTCGTGATGAACTCGATCTGGACGCCGGTATCGGTGTCCCGCAGATTCCGACTCCCGGGGAACGGCGGAACATACCCAAGCCCGGTGAGGTTCTTTTGGATCGACTCAAGGCCGTCCGGAGTGACCAACACGTCGACGTCCTCGGTCGTGCGAGCGTACCCGTGTGCCACCAACGCCATCCCCCCTACGACCGCGTACGGGATGCCCATATCCTCCAGGTGTCGAGCGATGGCGTGCAGCGAACGATGAATAGCATCAGTGCCCATGAAGAACCGCGATGCCTCCCGAATAGCCCCGTCCCCCCCGCGACGGATTGTCTCCTCGTACGCTTCCATGACCATATTATACCATCGTTCTCCAGTGGGAACCTCATCAATATGGCTTTGGTTTCCGCGAACGCGATAGGCTTCGTGCTCCCTCGTGGTGGCAGGGCGAACAGGCTTCGCCAGTGACACCGTCGGCGGCCGACCATGAGGAGGCGTTCGGACGTTCGCGCGGACGACGACTCGCGGGGTATCGGAGTATCTCCTAAAATGCGCGAACGATGCGCTCGCTCATCTGTGCCCCCAGTCTACCGTTCATTCCGATCCCCATCGCCCTGCGGGCAAACCGCATGGGCGCGAGCGCGACGGATGCCCGGGTGATCGCAGCCATCGCAGCCCATCGCCTGAACCGAACGGACGCGACGCGGCTGTGTCGTGAGGCCACCGAGGGGACAGGAACGGACGCGTCGGATGATCCGATGCGGCGGATGTTGCTGCGGATGGCGCGCGAACGATTCCACTCGGCGGGTGGAGAATGATCGACGCGCTGCGCGAACTGTGGTTTGCTATGTTGATCGGGACGGCCGTGATGCTTGTGTCGGTTTGGGCGGGCTGGTCGGTGTCACGGGCGCGCCGGTTTCCGCCGGTGCGATGGATCGGCTGGTGGATCGACCACGTGGTGATTCGCCTGATCCGCGCGGATCGCTGGTCCGTCCGGTCGCTGGCGATCTTCGTCAACAACACATCGATTTGCGCGGTCGCGGTCGCGCTGGGCCCGTGGTCGCCGGCTGCGTGGGCAGGCGTCGCCGGCGTCGGACTGAGTTTAGGCATCGGACTGCGCGAACTGGGCGAGCGCTCGTGGGGCTGCTTTCGGGATGAGCGCGGAGACCGCTCGCGGCGGGTCGCGTTCGGGTATGCGCTGAACATGCTCGAACCCCCAGCCATCGTGCTTTGTTTGGGGCTTTGTTTGGGGCAATCCGCGCTTCCCGTTGCAACGTCCGATTTGCAAGTTTGGTGGCTTTTCACGGTTTTGGCGGCCCCCGCACTGGCGATCGCAGCCATGGGCGAGTCTCTGTGGATCGGGGCAGTGCGAAGGCCGAATTGAACCTCAAGCGTCCCCGCTTGGGCGGCCGATGTTCCGGTAGCGGTCGCCACCGCGAGCGGCGCGTCGGGCACAACCCGTTGCCCACGAAGCGCTCCGGTGTTACGAATGGGCTCCGGAGGCGTATCGGCGCGCATGAAACGTCCGGGATGACCTGTCATGTTGAACGCGAGAGCAAACCGGTGAACTGCAAAGTGGTTGCACCGCCGAACATCACCCGCCGTCCCGAACAGTTCATTTCGGACGACCGCCGCGTCATCACCAGGCTCTTTCTGCCAGGCAGTGACGCGCGCATCGTCAGGATTATCGACCGTGTGTGTGGAATGTCCGACGAGCAGGTGACGGCCGACCTCGCCGACATCATGCGCGATTTCGAGACCCGACATCGCCACGTCGACGCGACCTTCGACCGCAACGCGCGGGCGGCGCTCGAACACGCTCACCTGATCGACGACGTTTCCCCGTCGCGACTGCGTTTGCTCGGCGCGTACTTCACGATGGAGTATTCGATCGAGTCAGCCGCACTGTTCAACCCGTCCATCGTCCCCCACGTGGATCAGAGCGGCGTACCAGAAGGGGCGATGCGCTTCATCATGAGTTTGCGCGCCACCGGCGAGGGACACATTTCGTCGATCGCATTTCGCACCGGCGTGATCGGAACCGCCGGAGACATCTCCTTCGACCTCCTCAGTCGATTCGTCGCCCGTGCGAAGCCCGACTGGAACGCGCCGTACGTCAAGAAGACGTTCTTTCTCAAACTCATCGAAATGGGTGCCTACAACGACATCGTCGGAGAATTGCTCGACGCCCTGCCGGACGAGTTCAGCCATGTCGAACTTGACCGCATCGTCCGCGCGATGCACAGCCCCGACGACGCGTCCGCGCTGTTCCAGGAGACTGTCGAGAACGTACTCTGGCTCGCACGATCCAACTATCACCTGGTCTTCCCACCCGACTGCCCGATCAGCGAGGTAGTGGTCTTCCCCGTGACGGAGAACGAAAGCCGCGGCATCGAGGACGCCCGCTTCGTCCGTTTCACCGACGACGATGGGTCGGTGACCTACTACGGAAGCTACACAGCCTACAACGGGTATCGCATCCTTCCGCAGCTCCTCCAGACCGACGACTTCTCGCGTTTTCGGATCATCACCCTCAACGGATCGCGGGTGCAGAACAAGGGGATGGCGTTGTTCCCCCGCCGGATCAAGGGCGAGTACAAGATGATCGGTCGCCTCGATGGCGAGAACCTTTTCCTGATGACCTCGCGGAACATCCGCTTTTGGAACGAAGCCGACATCCTTCGCGGGCCGGAACACCCGTGGGAGTTCGTGCAGATCGGAAACTGCGGGTCTCCCATTGAGACCGAGCATGGCTGGATTCTGCTGACCCACGGCGTTGGTCCGATGCGCCGCTACTGCATCGGGGTCATGCTGCTCGATTTGGAGGATCCGTCCCGCATCATCCGCTGCGCCGAGGAGCCCCTCCTCATTCCCAACGAGAAGGAACGCGAGGGCTACGTCCCCAACGTCGTCTATTCCTGCGGCGCCCTGCTGCACAACGGGAACCTGATCATTCCCTACGCCATGGCGGACTCAGCCACCAGCATCGCCACGATTTCGCTCGACGATCTCATGGCTTTCCTCAACGCCTGATCAAACGAACCGCGTCGCATGAATCGGCGGCAAGTGGTTGGTGACGCACAGCCATGAGTCGCCCTGATTCTCGGATACCCACAGCGATCCCGTCGTGCTTCCGAACACCAGCCGATCACCGGTTTCGTCGACGTCGAGTGCGTGGCGGAAGGTCAGATCGTAAGCATGCGGACCGGGTAGCCCCTCGGTCAGCACCTCGAACGTCTCACCCCCGTCGCGCGTGCGGGTCACCACCACTTGGCCATCAACCGGGATGCGCTTCTCGTCCTTGATCGCCGGCACGAACCACGCCGTGTTCGGGTCACTCGGATGGGCTGCAACGGCGAACCCAAATGCGGACGGGGGGACGTCTTTCAGTTCGCGCCATGAGGCAGCGCCGTCGGTCGAACGAAACACCCCGTTGTGATGCGCGACCCACAGATGATCGGGATGCTCCCGGCAGCGCGCGATGCAATGGGGGTCTTGAATCTCGGGATCGTAGGCGCGCTCCGGTGGCATGTACTCGGCCCGCATCCCATCCGCGCGCAGCGCCCAACTTGCTCCGGCGTCACAAGTCTCCCACACACCGCCGCACGAAACACCGAGCAGCACGCGACGAGCGTCGCGCGGATCGACGCAGATCGAGTGAATCCCCGGATAATCGTATCCGCCACCGAACCACTGGAATCGTCGCGGATCGTCCCACAACGGCCGGTTCAGATTCCAGGTCGATCCGTGGTCTTCGGAACGGAACAGACCCCCGGGAAGGGTCCCCGCCCAGAGCACGCCCGGCTCATCCGCGCCGCCAGCCGCCAACGTCCAGAGCAACTCGAGATTCCACGGCGAGGTTTTTCCGCCCATAGGGTTGGGTGGGGGATCATGGTCCTCCGGCTGCGGGGGGTACACGGGGACCGCGCACTCCTCCCACCTCGCGCCGCCGTCTCTGGACCGATGCAGCTTGGTGCCGAAGTGTCCGTGGTTCAGCGCCGCGTACACGGCGTTGTCCCGCCCGTCGACGAGCGCGAAGGTGACGTTGTCGCCGAGGAAAAATCCCCGGGCGACGCGCCATGGCGCGCGACCCGACTCCGTCTCCCGTTCCACCGCGAACAGCCCCTTCCGCGTCGCGACCCATATCCGATTGCTCATGGCTTGATCTCCTTCACGTGGTTCGCAGGGTCGCCTTTCCACTCCGCCCGTCAGCCGCCGGAGAGGGCCTGCATGACGTCGATCCTGGTGCCGGGCGCTACCGAGTCGGAAAGCCCCAGCCGATCGGCGACAATCCGGCCGTCAATAAAAACCGTCATGTGCCGGCGGAGGCCCCCGGCGTCGTCGAGCACGTAACCGCGGGCCTTCTCGTTGTCGGCGAAAACGGCATCGAGCGCCGCGCGCACCGTCGATCCGACGACCTGACGATCCGGACATGGCACGTGGCGCTGAATGTTGGTGGTGAACCTGACCAACGGCATACGTCTTGCTCCCGCGGATGATGCTAGCGTCTACTCCGTGCTTCGGCAAAACCCCCGGTATCACCGGGCGCCCACAATGAGAGAATCACAGCCTCATCAGCTCGTCGCGTCCTGCCGGTTGAGTTTCTGCGCATGGAGAAGGTCAGCGAGTGCGGTGCGTGAGCGGAGGGAGGAGAGACGCCTGGCGATGACCGCGCTCCAGCGGGGGTCCGTGGGGTGCATGCCCTGAGATTCGTAGAAGGCCGTCAGAATACCGTCGTAGGCTTCGATCTCGCGGAGGAGGTCGGCGTCGTCGCGGTAGCGCTCGCGATGCCAAACGGCGTCCAGAGGGAGCCGCGGCTTGGGCTCGTTTCGCTCAGCCGGCCAACCGATGCACATCCCAGCGACGGCGTAGACGTGCTTCGGCAGACCCAAGACGTCGCGGATTTCGGCGGGATTGTTCCGCATCGCGCCGATCATGCAGATCCCCAAGCCTACCGACTCGGCGGCGACCGCGACGTTTTCCATGACCAGGGCTGTGTCGACCGTGGCGATGACGAACGCTTCTGTGAGGCTCAATTCGTCGAAGGTCGCGTCATGCATCTCGGCACAAAGCGCAAGCCGGTGCAAATCCGCGCAGAACGCAAGAAACATCGCCGACTCACGGATCTGCTTCTGATCGGCGCAAAGCTCCGCGACGCGTCTCTTGTGATCCGGGACGGTGATCGAGATCACGGTGTACGCCTGCATGTTGCTCGATGTCGAAGCCCGCGTGCCGGCTTCAATCAGTGTTTCGAGCACGTCGTGGCTCACGGGCTCGTCGGTGAACTTACGGACGGAGACGTGATTCTCCATGACGTCAATGGTGGACCGATGCTGTGGTGTGTCACGGCTCATGCGAGAATCATCACTCCGCGAAGAGTTCGTCGGGGTCTAGTTTCTTGAACAACAGTTGGGGCGGCGCGAGCGGGGCGCCGTCGGGCAGGCGGTCCGCGGCGGAGGTCCATGCGAGGGCGTCGTCGTCGAGATTGAGCATGGTTCGACATCTGGCGGCGCTGGCGGGGAGGAAGGGCGCCATCAGTGTGGTGAGCGTACGGACCGTTTGTAAGCAGACGTTCACCGCCCTGCCGCAGGCGTCCATGTCGGTCTTGCGCGTGCGGAATGGGGCTGTCGCATCGAAGTAGCCGTTCGCGTCACGGGCGAGCTGCATCATGTGATTCAGGGCGGACTTGAATCTGCAACGCTCCAGATCACCCGCAACCGCGTCCGCCGCGGCTTGACGACGATCGAGCTGTTCGGTGTCTACGCGTCCGGGAGCGCCGGCATGTGGCACTTTCCCGTCAAAGTACTTGTGGGCGAACGTCATCGTACGGTTGACGAAGTTGCCCAGCGCGTTGAGCAGCTCCGTATTGTTGCGGGTCAGGAAGTCGTCAAAGTCGAAAGCGGCGCGCTGTGCTTCGGGGGCGTTGGCGGTCAGGTAGTAACGAAGTGGGTCGGCGTCGAGCGTCTTGAGGTAGTCCTCGATCCAGACGGCTGTCCCGCGACTCTTGCTGATTTTCTCCTCCTCCTGCCCCGGGAACTTGATGTTCAGAAACGCGTTCGCCACGACATTATCAGTGATCTGGAATTCGCCCCGCGCGCCGGTGACCGAGTCACTGTCGTGGGTCGCGAGCATCATCGCGGGGAAGGTGATGGCGTGGAAGACGGTGTTGTCCTCGCCGATGAAGTGGACGATCTTGCAGTCGGGGGACTTCCACCAATCCTCGTAGGCCTCCCACCCTTCGCCGAGGCGTTCGCAGAGCTTGGCGGTGAACGAGATGTAGCCAATCGGCGCGTCGAACCAGACGTAGAGGACCTTGCCCTTGGCGTCGGGATCGTCGAGAGGGACGGGAACGCCCCAGTCGAGGTCGCGGGTCATCGCCCGCTCTGGTAAGCCCTCGTCGGTGTCGATCTGGCCTAGCGCGAAGTTGATCACCGTGGAACGCCACTGATCGCGTTTGGACTCGAGGTAGGTGCGGAGGCGTTGACTCAGACGGTCGAGGCGGAGGTACCAGTGGATGGTCTCTCGGGGTCCGGGCTGGGTTCCGGTCATGGTGCTGACAGGATTTACTAGATCGAGGGCGTCCAAGCTCTTGCCACACCCCTCACACTGGTCGCCGAATGCGTTGTCGCTCCCGCAGTGCGGACACACGCCCTTGACGAACCGATCCGGGAGGAACTGGCCGGCTCTTGTGTCGTAGAGTTGTCTGGTCTTCTTCTTGGTGAAGTAGCCCTTGTCGTGGATCTTGAGAAAGAACTCCTGGCTGATTTTCTGGTGGAGTTCGACGTATTCGGGTTGATGCGTGCCGCCGTAAATGTCGAAGTCGATGCCCAGCCCGGCGAAGCTGTCGCGCTGCGAGGCGTTGAAGTACGCCGTCAGTTCCTCGACGGTCCTACCCTGTTCGCGGGCGGTTTTGATGGCAGCTACGCCGTTGTCGTCGCTCCCGCAGACGAACCGCACGTCCGCGCCCGTGGCCCGCAGGTAGCGGACGTAGATGTCCGCCGGGAGGTACGCTCCGGCGATGTGTCCGACGTGGAGCCGCCCGTTGGAGTAAGGCAGCGCAGCCGTGATAAGAAATCTGCGTGTCGGCATGGTCCGGGCGCCTGTGCGTACGGGTTCGATCCGCCTAGCGACCTCGGATTCTAGTCATCGTGTCGAATTGAACAACCCGCGTTTGGAAATGACGGCGTTCCTGCAATCAGAGCTGCGAGCCTGAGGGCGACCGAGGAGGGAGTCTGAAGCGGGCGCGGTTGTCATGCGCACGACGGCTCCGCTTCCTTGCGGGCGCGGCTCTGAGAGAATGCAATCTGGGTAAAACATTGCCCTAGAGGTTTTCGATGAAGAGTGACTTCTTGCGGGCGGTGCGCATGTGGGCGCGGATCAGCTCAGCCACTTCGTCCGCGTCGGCAACCCCCTCAATCACGACCGATTGGTCGGACATGTCCGTCGACATCACCTCGACCGTCCCGAGATTGAAGATGCGATCCACCAGCCGCTTGCGAACGCGAACATCGTCCACGCGAATCAACTCAGTCTGATCCTTGATCAAGCTCACCAAGCCCCGCTCGATGAACAGACGCTCGCTCGTAAGGTGATACCGCGTGCTCAAGACGATGACCGCCAGCCGAGCCGCAATGACAATGCCCACTACGACGACGGCCAGCAGTAACCACCCTGCCCATCGCAACTCCAGCCAGATCAGCGATCCGACCAGCAAGACCGTCGACGCGGCGGCGTAGGCCAGGATCATGCCCGCGAAGTGTTTCCAATCGGTCCGGCCGCTCCACAGGGCGTCCTCTGCTGCATCGCCGCCGGCCGGCGCCCTGGCTGCGTCCACGTTCGCGAACGACCGCGCCGCCTCCGGTGGACCGGGCGCCCCCAGGCCCGACGTCCTGGAATCCGGATCGTTCGACGGCGAGACGTTATCAGCCATCCGGTGAAATCCTCTTGCAAAGGCCCACTCCCGGATCACGGGAACAGGGCTTATCGGCGATCAAATCAGGTCGATGATAGCGTCAAACGCCTCGCCGGTCACGCCGATGAATGCCCTAACGGGCGCCGCT
>JAJDDS010000189.1 GCA_029260195.1 Phycisphaerae bacterium | reverse complement strand
AAGTTGTTGAAGAAGTCCTCGAACCGATCGGGAGCATCCGACGGACCCGCGAAGAAGTCACCCGGATCTCCGGCCGACGCCGGACGACCCGTCTCCTCGTTGAACAACGCGAACACGCCCGTCTGATCCGAATCCGGGAGGAACATCAGCAAATGCCGACCGCCGGGATTGAACGTCGTAATTCCCGACGCTCGATCGTAGTCCACCCGCACCGGCTCGGCGTTCGGACCGATGCCCGTCGCCAACACGAAGACTTGCTCGTTCGGTCCTCCGTCGAACGGCACCTCCTGCAACGGCGGTTCCTCGACCGGCGGCGGCGGCGGTAATTCCTCGCCACCCAGAAGCAAGATTTCGTCCAGCAACGGGTCGTCGAACGGCTCGTCCTCGATGATGATCGGATCCTCGAAACCCGGATCAAACGGATCAACGAAATCCTCAAAACCGTCGTCGAACGGCTCGAAGAACTCGTCCGGCGGCGGGAAGAACGCCTCGGGAACGAAATCATTACGGTACACCGTCACGTTGATCCCCGGGTAGAACGACCCCGTCTCCGACACGAACTCGATGAACGGAGCCCCGTTGATCGGCGCGAAGAACGACTCGTTGTTCATACTCACACCCACCGGACCCCGCCGACCGTGCAGGAAGTGACCCGTCTCGCGAACGATCAGTTCGACCTCGCCGTCCTCCTCCGTGTGCGGGCCGAACCCCAGCCAGAACGTACCGGTACCGCTCGGATTGTACTCCAACGCCAGAACGTCACCGTCCAGCGTGACATCCGCGTCCACCGTTATGGGTGACACACCCATGTCACCGCGGAACACGTCCCCGTCCGCAACCACGAAAAACTCGCTCGGACCCGACAGGCTGAACGGTAGGTGGACACGGGCCTCGCGGATCGCCTGAGCAAACTCGCCCACCGACCCGATGTGATCGCGGAGAATCGCCTTGAACAGGCGCGGAAGCTGCGGCGGAACGGTTCCAGCCAGCAGATCCCGCATCAACGCCCGAAGCTCGACTTCCTGACGATCAAACTCCTCGGGGGTCAACTCCTCAAAACCCTCGGCGAACAACCTGCGGAACATACGCTCCAGATTGATGGCTTTGCCCTGACCGTCGGCCGTCTCGAACACATTCAGCGGCGGACCGTGGAAGTTCGGATCGAAGATGAAGTACGTCAGACGCAACCCAAGTCCTTCGTCGAGGCTGGTCAGCAAGTCGTACAGCGCGCCCAGTGAAATGCGGCGATTCTGATTCTGCAACTCCGCCATTTTGAGCAGAAGGTAGTCATTCAGAATCGGCGATGGCGGCGGACCTTCGTCATCCTGCTTGAATTCGCCCTCCGCGTTCGCGAAGTTCCGATCCGGTTCGGCGTTCTGATTGACGTAGATGAGGACGTCCCCGGGACCTTCGTGCTGAGCCACCGCCAGGTCCAGAACGTCGCCAATGCCTTCGTCGAATTCGACGAATTCCTCGGTGAACTTGTCGCCCTGCGCGAAGAACTCGGACGCCGGAATTGTGTCCACGCCTTCGAGATCACCCAGCGCGCTCAGGTCCGGCTGCGGGGGTCCGTCCGCGATCGGGAAACCCGCCCGCAGAAAAACCTTCGCAATCGACAACGCCTTCGCGTTCACGTCGTTCGCACGCGCCAGATCCAGGTTGCCGTCAACCAGGTCCATCCCCGCCCGGGCGCCGGCGGGGATCAACGTTTCGAACAACGCCGCCAACCGCGCCCCCGCAGCCCCTTCAATGTCGTCCAGCACGAGGCTCTGATCGATCCCCGACTCCTCGAACAAGTGCCTGTACGCGTCCACGATACGCGTAACGACAGCCACCGGGCTGATCGGAAGATCGTTGAGGTCAACGCCCTTCTCCATCATCAAGTCCTGCAGCTTCGCGAGGACCAACGTGGTCAGCGGGTCCGCCTCGGCGTCATCCAACGCGCCGCGAGTACCGCCCTCCTCGGCGGGAATGTTCGTGCAACTCTCGATCTCGCAGTCACCGTTCTTGCCGATGTCCGCGCAGAACGTGAAGTCCACGCCCACCGGCAGGTTGCTCGCCGTAAACGATCCGTCAGAATTGATCGGGACCTCGCCGATCGGCTGACCGTCGGCACCCATCAATTCGTTCCCCGCCAGATCCCGGAAACGCACCCACGTGTTGTCCGTGTCGAACTCCAGCGGAACCCCCTGCGACGTGCTCGAGTCCGTGACTGACCCGCGGGTCGACTGGCTGTCGCCGACCTTCCCGCTCAACGTGCCATCAAAACTGAGCGTGTCACTCAGCAGCACGTTCCCATCGCCACCGCTCGAGCCATCCGACCCCGGCACCTGAAGGTTGCACGCGACACCAGCCACCACCACCGCGCAAGCACCCAGACCAAACAGAAGCCTCAGTCCTCGTCTCCAACTTTCAGACATGCGTTTCATACCTTCGTTCTCCGATGTGTACCGCTATGCGTCGACCCAATCCCTGCCCGCCAGGAATCACGCGTAATCCACATACGATCCGAACGGCGCGCGGCCGGAGCCCGCCGCCCGTCTACATTGAAACAATCCAGACTTATCGAACGTTTCAGTCCGTCCCTTTGAACAAAACCCACACCGCACCCCGCAGCGATCCCAATGCCCACAGCGCTCCCCCCTCCCAAAACTCCCGTCAGTCTTTTCCACAATCCAATTCCACCCCCGCCGACGCGCCGTAACCCATTAAACGAACAATAGTTACAGCAGTTCCCGCCCGACGCCGATACACTCCCAAACGCGCCGGCGGTCGACGCCAAGTGGCATACTGCGTCACTGAGCGGCGGATAGGTAACGTTCCACCCAGCCGACCTGCGGTTGGCGTCCCCGTTGGGAATGGGCTCGCCAAGTTGCTACGATGTCTCTCACCCACCCCCGCCGCCGGGCGTATCCGGCGGTCGGATGGGTCGTGATGCACCGACAACCATGACCACGCTCTCGATACGCCTGCGAATCACACCCTCCACACGCGTGTTGGGGACACTCGTTTGCCTCGGGGGATTAACCCAACCCACGAACGCGCACGTTGTGCGCATCGCCCCCATCGTCACCAGCCAGCCCACGCCAGGCGCCGACGTCCGGTACCCCGGGGCCCAACCGCCACCCTCGCAGCCGCAAGTCGAGACCGGCGAGACCTTCTTTCTCGAAATCTGGGCCACCAACACATCCGAACCCCTCGAGGGGCTCGCTTGCGTCTACGTCGACGTCCACTACAACCCGACCACCCTCGTCGACGCCGTCGACCCTGCCCAGAGCAGCCCGCTCTTCCCGATCGATCCGATTTCCGCCGTCATCGACGACCCGGCCGGCTACATCGCCACCGCCGGAGGCTGCCAGACCATCCCAGCCATCGACATGCTCGGCGTCGACGAGTGGGTCATGATCAAACGCATCGAGATGATCGCCGGGAGCCAAAATGGAACAGTGTCAGTCGCTGTGGCTGACCCCGACGACGTCATCGCCGCGACGACCATCATCGGCGAGCTATTCCCGGTGGCCCCAGCCGACATTGACTTCCAGTCCCGCGTCTTCCACGTCGGCGATCCCCCGCCCCCCGTCCCCGCCGCCTCTCCGTCCGCCATACTCCCACTGTTCGTCCTCATCCTAGCCGCCGGCGCAGCCGCCCTACACCGCCGTCACCCCCCTGTGTAGTGCATCGCGCAGACGGCGTCTTTACAGAGCCGCGCCCGTAAGGAAGCGGACGGTCCCGCGTCCGTACCGTTACGATCCGCCGCGCGCGATCCCCCAAGCCCCGAAAGGGCGCAAGTCAATAACGGGGGCGTAACACGCCCTCTTTGCCCGCTGTGCCCTCTGTGGCTATCTTCTCCCTTTCGTTATCCTTTCTCCGCGTCCTCCGCGTCTCTGCGGTGATCTTCTTTTCCTTCCCCCGACCCAGAAACGACATGTTCAATGAAACTGACATGATCCGCACTTCCACGCCCCCATGAACCTGTCAATCTCGTCGATCCTGTCCAATTCCGCGTTCCCCCTAATCCGTGTCCAGCGGGCCCGAAAACCCCAGCCCGCATTCCGGGCATCTCGGTTCGGTAAGAGCGGTCAAATCATACCCGCATTCCAGACACTGATTTCGGCGGTTCCGAAGCGACCGCCTGCGCCGAAGATACGGCCCGCGAACGGCGACGCCCACCGGGACGATCAACAGCAAACCCGCCGGAACCCACGCCGGCGACCGCACCAGCCCGAAACTCGCGATCGGCGCCGCCCCGCGACGGACCATCAGCCTTTGATTGAACAACAGAGTGAAATCCGAAACCTGCCGCCGGTTCGCGATGCGAATCCGCGCGGAGCGCCGTCGCCCCCGACGCGTCGGCAATTCCGCTTCACCCCCGTCAGCCTCATGCGCTGATTCGTGCGGTGTGATATCGAGCATCGCGCCGTCGCCAACCTGCTCGACGGCGATCGCATCGCCAAGCGAATCCAACCAGAACAGCCGAACGCGGCTATCGTAGAAGTGAAGCACCCACCCGTCCCGATCCGTCACGGAAATCGGGAAACACAGCGGGTAAAATTGTCCAATTGCGCCCCCCGACGCCATACCGATCGCCCCCAGCGCCGCGAAGATGACCGTCCATCTACGTATCATACTCAGCCCATCCAGCGGCACAGCGCAAAGTCAACAGAGCCGCGACCGTCAGGGAGCGGACATCCGTCGATACAGCCCCGAAAAGCCGCGCATCGCTCCCGGCAGATGTATGCAAAGTGCGACATTGCGCCGTACTGCGAGCGCGCCGCCCGGGCACTTCCAGCGCGCCCCAAGGAATGACGCGTAACGCTACCGGTGTCCCGTGCGACCACGAAACAAGCCGAGGCAGCCCATCGAACGGCCTCGGCTTGAATCTCGGGAACGCGTTTCTACTGCGCGGGTCTCGTCGCAGAACCGCGCGTTTCGGGCGATCGCGTTGGATCCCCGATCTGTTACGAATCAGGTTCGCCAGACGCCGTTAGCTGACTGGCTTGCCGTTCTTGAAGGCGACCTTGCAGTCCTTGCACGTACCGTCCGCGACACGGGCCACCGCGCAGTTTTCGCAGTGCGAAGCATCGCGGACCGCCTGTTTCACGGTTTCGTATGCCTTGAGCGCAGCCTCGTGGAAGCTGGCGGTCTTGTAACTACGATCGGCGGCGAAGTGCTTGTCGCATGCTTTGCACGAACCGCTCTTACCGGCTGCGTACGCGCACCGTTTGCACTCAAGCCCGTGCGCATCAACCCGCTCACCACGGGCCAACGCTCGGGCGGTCCCCGAGTGATAGATACGGTCGTTGGCGACGAACACCTTGCAGTGCGCGCAGTCGCCGCTCTTGGCGGCCGCTGTCTTGCACCCCGAACACGGGGATTTCTTGAGATCGTCGATCTTCCCTTCTTCGCCCGCGAGGGCGTCGTAGAGCTTCCGGCTGGCGACCTTGAGACCGTAGATTTTGCCACTGCCGCAGTGATCGCAGTACCCCTGACCGTCCTTTTTGATAACAGCGCATCCCGCGCAGTCGCCCGCGTAGACCGCCCCGCTCCAGGCTGCCACCGCAGTCAAGCACGCTACCGTCACCATGACACGTCGCATCACATACCTCCGAAAAAGTAGATTCAACCGGTGAGGCATCACCCAACCGCACCTCGAACACTCAAAACGTCATACACTCGAGACCGCGTAACGACACGATCTTGTACGCCAGTGGAAGCGGCGGGCTCACCCATCGAGAGACGGCGCTCGCCCCCGGGTCGTACCCTCCCCGCACCAGCCCCGTTCCTCGCCGGGGCCTCCATCATAAACCTGGACGTGATCCCCCTTATTCCCGCGGGGCGATCCCGAGCCCGCCGAACCGACGGCTATCCGCAGCCTGACCGGCCGCATCGAATCCTCTACGCACGGGACGTCATCGGTGTAGAGCAAGTGTCAACGTGTGTCAATGTTGGGATATCCCTCCAGAAGTGTCACCGCCGGACACTGTCGCAGCCGCAGTGCGCGAGCGTCGCCTCGCGCATGTAAGAACTTGTCAAGCAAGACCTTATGGCCCGTCGGACGTCGCCCGCTCCGCCGCCGCCGGCGCGAAGTGCACCTGGGCTGTCACTGGCCGGTGATCCGAGTAATCCACTGGAAGGACCGCGTACGCCTGGGGCGTGAAGTGCTTGGAGAGGAAGATGTAGTCGATTCGAGCGGGCAGGCGGTGGGTTTCCCGGGTGTGGGCGTTGTCACCGAAATGTCCGGCTACGTCGCTGAATCGTCGCGCCAGCAGCACAATCGAGGGAAAGAGAGGCAGGGCGTTGAAATCGCCGGCGATGATCACGGGGAGGGACTCGCGTTCCAGACGCTCCAGCAGATGGCGTATCTCGGCGACGCGTTGCGGTTCGGTCTTCATCGCCCCCTTGACGGTGGCGCTGCCGAGCGATCGCAGGTGGAGTGACACCACTATGACACTTCGGCCGTCGATCACAGCCCGGACCAGCAACCCGTAGGCGATTTTATCAGACCAGACCAGCGGTTCGCTGTGCGTGATTTTTCCCCGAACCAAAACGACCGGTCCGGTCGAGGATCGCCGCGTTGTCGCTCGCCAATCATGCCCACCAAGTGCTTCCGCGACGTGGGATGCCTGGCCGGTGGTTTCGCCGTTGGGCAGGGTGCGCCAACTGACCTCCTGAAGGCACACGACGTCGGGGGATCGCCGCTTGAGAAGCCCCAGGATTCGGGTGAACGCGCCCGGAGTGTGCAGACCGCGCTCGATGTTGTAGGTCATGACCGACAGAGATCCGTCGGCGCGGGGCTGGTCGTCGTCGGCGCGGAGTGAATCGACGTACGTTGAACACGCGATCAGGAGTAACGTCAGAACGATTGGGCCGGTCCGCGGAATGGTCATTTAGGAGCGTTCCCGGATGCGGGGTCGGCTGGCGGCGCGAGGGCGAGGACGGCGTCGAAGATCTTTTCGCTGGCAGCGTTAAGCACTTGCTGTCCTTTCCTGCCCGCAAACTCACTCAGGTCGACGGGCGGGCCAAACCTGATGCGGGCGTGGTGGCGGCCAAAGAGCATTCGGACGATGCTCTCATTGTAGCGGGTCCCGGAGATGTGGGCGGGGATGACGGTGGCGCCGGTGCGCAGGGCGAGCATGGACACGCCGTTTTTGAGTTGATCCTGTTCGAGGTTCAGGCGAATACCGCCCTGGATGAAAATGCCCACCGCACCGCCCGCCCGCAGACGCTTCATGGCTTCCTTGGTGGCGCCGATGTCGTTTTCACCGCGTCGGACCGGAATGCACTGACCGACGCGAATGAAGTGGCTGGCGATGGGGAGGTTGTAGTACTCCGCGCCGATCATGAAGGAGGGCTGGCGGTAGTTGCAGCAGACGTGGATGAGGAGTGGGTCGATCACACACTCGTGGTTGGCGGTGACGATGACCGCGCCCTCGCGCGGGATGGTGCAAGGTCCGACGCGGATCATGCGATACCAGAACTTCGCCCAGAATTCGACGATGTTGCGGTAGAAGACGTAGAGTTTGGGAAGCCGAGCGCGTCGAAGCCGGACGGACAGCGTCAGGCTGGCGACGACGATTAGTAACAGAGCGACGCCGAGTGGGACGTACCCGCTCCAGCGATCAAGGTTTTCCCAGCGGGGGATCGCGAGCACGCCCGTGGCGAGGAGCAGTCCGCCGACGGTGGCTAGGTTGACCACGCCGAATACGCGAGCGCGGAACCGATCCGGGACGATCCGCTGGAGCAGGGAGTTGTAGCTGACGGCAACTCCGGCGCCGAAGAACCCGCTCATGATCGCGGCGAAGACACCGATCAGGTGGGCTGTCCCGGGCGAGAAACCCCCGAACACCGAGCCGGCCAACGCCAGCATCGCCATTGCGATCCCGTACATCGACCAGGTGATCGCGATCTCGCTGCGTACCGCGTGCCCCAGCATGGTGACGGTGACGGCGCCGGCAGCCAAGCCCGCGCCGATCCAGGCTGGGAAGCGGGCCATGGTGACGAACCCGCCCGCGTATTCGGTCTTGACGATGCCGGGGATGATGCTCCGGATTGCGGCGCCGGCGAACCAGAAGACGACCGCGATGCCGATCAACTCAGCCACTCGGCGGTGGGTGGCGATGTAGCGAAACCCCGCGACGATACTGCGTACGATGGGCTCGGCTGATCCGCGTGTGGCGTCCCGGCGGGTCGGTCCTCGGCTGGTGCTGATAAAGAACACGCAGAGGGCGCTGAGCAGAAATGTGCAGGCGTCGAGGTTGAATGCCTCGCGGATGTAACCGCGCTCCGCCAGCTCCCCGCTGAGAAGGGCGGCGCACATCGTGCCGATCATGCCGAGCCCGCTGATCATGGCGTTGGCGGGTACGAGTTGATCGCTCTTGACGAGGGTCGGGACCATGGCTTGTCGCGAGGGGCCGAACAAGGCGGCGAACATTCCGATGAGCGCCAAGGGTATGAACGGGCCCCAGTCCGTCCCGAACACGTCCGCGCAGGATCGCACGAGTATGAAGAACGCCACCATGACAGCGGCGCGCGCTAGGTCGGCTAGGATCATCACGCGGCGTCGGGAGAATCGATCGCCGATGGCTCCGGCGAGAGGTCCGAATAGGAAGAACGGCAGCATGAACAGGAAGGTCATGCGTGCCTGCATGGGGGTGATGTCGATGTCGGGATTGAGGGCGTCCTGACTCGCGAGAATGGCCATCTCCGAGAGATGATCGCCGACGGCGCTGACGCCGTACGCGCACCACAGCAGGAGGAAGTTCCGGTTGGTCAGAAGCGCTTTGAGGGACGGGTTCACGGACACCTCGTGTTCAAGAAAACGGGCGAAGTCGACACGCTGAGATTGAAACAGCGCGGCGAAGCGGAGGCAAGTCGTTGTAAAACATGCGAATTCGGGGCGCTCGGTGCGAAATCGGAGAAAGACGACAGGAAGGCAAGAAAATGGCTATTTCGAGCGGTTTGACGAGACGGCCTTCCTCGAGATAGGGCCGAAAGCCACGAAAAACGGGTGTACGGATCGATCAATAACTCAAGCACCCTCGGGGACGTTCCGATGATTGCCCAGAATTAGTTGTTCTTTAGTTAATTGGGGCGATGTCACGTCACAACAAGAAATCGGAGAGTGCCAATGGCTACGAATAGAACTGGACGTTGGGGATCCTCGTGGACCGGGTCGAGCCCGAGTCGCAAGACTGCCTCGAGTCGCACCACGACTACCACGGGCAAGAAGCCCGTTCCCGGGTACCGGACCATCTGCAACAACTTCAATAACAAGA
>JAJDDS010000188.1 GCA_029260195.1 Phycisphaerae bacterium | reverse complement strand
TTGATCAGGCGCTGTCGCGACTGCTGGCGTTGGGCCTCATCGCCCACCGCCCGTGGCGACACGGACACCCCGACGGCATCTGGCAGCTCTTGCCGTTGCCTGCACCCAAGCCCCGCCGTGGTCAAGCTGTCTCCATCGGCGATATGCTCAGTTCACTCGGGATGTCGCTGCAAGAACCCGGGCCAATCCATCCCTCGAAACCGCCGGATTCCCGCGCTTCTTGACCGCCGGCAACAGGGAGAAACCGGATCGTGCGATCGTGTTCGTCGCGACTGCGCGCGGAAAGATCGGTGCGAATTCGCATGTACATCTCACCGAACTCCTTCACTGCCTTCGTTCTCTATCCGCCGGAGAAGATTGCATTGCAGGTTGTGGGCCGGGCGCGGGTCGCCTTTCACACACAACCGCACCCGATTGCCGATTCTCCTTCTTTAGGAACCCGCGGTGTCAAACCGAAACGCGACCCTTCGCTTCAATGCCACCTGGGCACGTCCAGCCGCGACAGGTCCTATTAGTCCACCTTCCATACGCGCCTAGACTGTCCTGGGGTGCTCCGTCATGTGGCGTGATATTCCCGCAATCCCGTGCCACGGTTTCTTTCCCCCTCTCGGCTCCCGTTGCCTACTCAGTTCTCAATCGCCCGTACGCGGCGAATTTGCGGCGCGAAGTTTTAGGGCTACACGGTGTCGATGTACGTGCCGAGGCTCCGTGACCCCCGGCAGCGAAGACCCTCACGGTTCTTGTGCTGATTCAGCCGAATGTCGCCCAGGCGCTTGCGCCGAAACCGCTTCTGGCACATCGGACACTGAATGATGTACACGACGCCGGGTGTTTGTCGGCGCGATGGCCGCGCCGGCGCCATTCCTGATCGCCAGCGCGACTTCTCCGGCGCGGACACAGGCCCCGTGGCCGACAACTCCACGCGGTACCTGGGAACGAATGTACGCGCCAACACTCGAGCGCTCTCGATTCGATCCACGCGATACACACGCAGCTGCCTGTTATCAACTCGCGTCGTGTAGAGCAGCCAATTGCCTTCGCTCGAACGTCGAAGCGAATATGGTTCGATGATGCGCGTCGTTCCGTTGTATCCAAGTTCGACGCACAAATGATTCGCAGCCGCGTAGCGGATGGTCTCGAGCGGTACACCAACGCCCCATGTCGTAATCGTCGGTGATGGCGTCCAACGCGAATCGATCCGTTCACGGCCAGTAGCCGGAACCGGTTCGAGGGCGGGCGTAACCGTTTCTTTTTCGAGCCACTCGAAGAGCTTTGGAAGCTCCGCCCAGAAATCCTCCACGGGAGGCAACACGGGAAGCTGATGGCCAAGCATGTTTTGCCATTCAGCCTCGAGTTCTTCACGGACGCCTGAAGCCATGATGCTCGCGATCGTGGGCGCGTCTACGCCCTTCGTTTCGCATTTCTCGATCAGCACCTGGTGAAGCGCTCGCCGGGGGCCGAAACTCGGGCCGGCGGTAGAGATTGATGATGTCGTACAGGTCTCGCGGACGACCACGTTCGCCCATCGCCCGAATCTTCTCCGCGAAAATCTCTTCGAAGCAGTAGCATCGAACCGTGCCTGGAGCGGGCAAGTCGTCGGGAAACGGATGTGCGATTTCCCGAAGCACCGTCTCGCGGACCACGCGCTCCGACGCGCTGAGGTCCAGCTTCGCGCGTGCCAGGTTCGGCGCCTGCCGTGGCCCACGATAGTAGATGCGTCCTTCGGTGTAGTTTCCAGTGGGATTGGACTTCAAGCGCGGTTCGCGTTCGCGCAACTCGATCCCAACGTGCTCGGACAATCGGTTGAGCGCGCGCTCAAGGCAGGGTCGAACATCGTCGGGTGCAATCGGACCGCCAGGCAAGACCGTAAAGTCGAGATCTTCCGAAAACCGGTACGTCTCAAGAAAGCACTTCTTCAAGCAGGTGCCACCTTTGAAGGCCCATTTCGCACCCAACTCGTCGTCGCAGCCGATAGCCCAGAGCAGCCATCCGATGACGTAGTCCTTCTCGACCACGTCTTCGCGAAGACCCCATTCGCGCACGCGCTCCTCGATGTCCAGCCGCGATATCATGAAGGTGACTTCTTTCGTGCGACGTTCGCGTTGACGCGCAGGCTCCATCGTTTCGAGATCCGCCCCTTGCGGCCAGAGCTCGGATCCAACAGCGACAGCCCTGTACTCATTCCTGCCCTGCACTTGTGTACCAGCGTATCCGATTCGATACCGAGAGCTTCCACAAGATATCCTAGACGCTTAAACACGGTCCGGTTGCCCCGGCGATTCGCATACTCCGCGAGCCGTTTGTCATCGCGATGCTCTCCGGCAAAGTAGGCGTCGATCACATCGGCGATGTGACGAATGCCACCGCCAATACTCGGGTCATCCAGCACGTCAACGATCGTCCGCGTCGGGTCGGAGACGGCGACACGCACGCGGGCCTTCCAAACGTTCCGCGTTCCAAAGTGCTTTGTCTTAGGCAGGCTCTTCAAACGAAACGCCGTCCCCTGCATTTCGATGCTGCTGCTGCGCACGCCCCGGCCGGTTACAACGACGATGTCGCGGAAGATCTGCTCGGTGAGTTCCCAATGCTCGCATGCACTCCAGCCGCCGATGTAGCATGGTGCCAACGCTGTGGCAGCGACCACCCACGGATCCTCACGCCATTCTGCCGGCTCACCCGCCCCGAGAGGAACGAGCGCGTATAGCCCTCGCCGCACGCGCGCGAGCCAGCCGCGTTCGGCCAGGTAAGCAAGCAGCCGGCGGGCACGCTCGCGGCTGAGCCCCAGGGACTCTGCCGCCTCAACCGAACCGAACGGACCGGTGACCTTCCGGTGGAGCGTATCCAGCAACGTCCGATTATTCTGTTCGATCCCAAGGGCCATGGTATAATCCTACTGCAGTTTCGTCCATCTGGTGGAACGTTCTGCAGTAATAGTATACCACCTCCGCCCGCCGGCAAGGCCCGCCTCCCGGATTTGACTCGAAAGGCGGGGAGCACGTTCCAGGCCGTGCTCCATGGGCCGATCACAGGCAGTATCGGCCGCGACGCTTCTTTCGCCCGTGCCGTTGCCTCAGGGAGCTTCGCTGATCACAGCTCATCCCGAAGGACTGGCGTTGAACCGAGGACACCGTCCCTCGTTTACACGCACAGTTCCTAGCCACCGCATCCGACGGAAGGCTGACTCGACGATCGATAGCGAAACACAAGGGTTCCTGCGGTCAGGATCAGCAGGCCCATGGCTCCCAAGCCCCACTCGGAGACCGTGGGGATCGGGAAAGCACCGGTGGCTTCAGCGGCCAAGCATGGAACTATTCCAGCATCGAGCGTGAACTGCACGTTGGATGCCGGCCCTGCGACTGCCTGACCGATTGCTCCGATCTGACCTTGCTCCAACGTGTCGCCGCCCCAGGTGATGGCCGCGCAATCCAAGGTGTATGCCTGGCCGCGCGCCTCCTGCGTTGCCCCATCGAGAGACAGGATCAACCCGACCCCCGCCACCCAAGCCGCGTTTCGCATCATAGCAATGTCTCTCGCGTTAGTGGCGGTTCCGTGAACCGCACGATCCACGCCGCCGGCTTTCTCATACTCACTGTCCGATCGTCACGACGCCACCGCACGCGCGGATGGTCATCGGGAATGGGACAATCCCCGTTTCACTGCTCGATCCGGTCTTCATCCACAGTGTGGGTAGTTCTGATGCCGCGCCGCTATCGACGGCGGCAAGTGCCGCGATGCCGGCACCAGCGCTTGCGTACGGCTCGTCGAACGTGCCGCCTTCAGGGCCGCTATAGCCAAAGTCCACCCAGACGTCGAAGACAGTGTCCCGGAACGCCTCAACAACCGGGGCTCGCAGTGAAATCGTCTGCGCATTGTGGGCCTCGTCGGGCTGCCCGATTGGCACGCCTGTCGGGACGCCGTCGAACATGACGTCTGGATTCGAGAGGCGTGAGATTCTGGATCCGGGAGGATATGACATGATCGTCCGATACTGGGGTCCACTGTTGCCGAAGAACCGCCAGCCATACGAATAGGGATACGCCCCACAACAGGGCGGAGGATTGGGCTCGCAGGGACCATCGTTCTCGCGGTCATGAGCGCAACCCTGATTGTGCCCGAGCTCATGCGTAAAGGTCTCTCCCGCGATGCAGCCTAACGCGGTCGCCGAGAATCCCCCTCCAGCGTCCGGCACGCACCATGCAACTCCACACCCATTTGGATCGGCCACAAGAAGAGCCACGAGATCGGCACGGTATGTTTCTCGGAGCCCGTGCACCTCATCCATTACGCCGTCTACTGGATCGGTCAGCCTGCCTAAGTGCTCTCCCCAATCACCGCCTCCAGCGTAGTCAATGTACTCGTCGTAATCCGTTTCCCCGCGGTACACCATGCGAGCACGGGCGTGTACTTGGCTGTTCAGATAGGCCGCGTTGGCCAAGTCCAGAGCGAGCTGACATTGCGCATTGATGGCAGCCGTTCCGCCGGCGACCTGCCGCGCGAGAGCGGTGTAAACAATCATCACATCGAACACTGGGGGCGGTTCGGTGCACGTACCCCCGACGGGAGCCATCGGGCGTGAGCGCTGACTGGGTCGCGTTAGTCCATTGGCCTCCGCGCCGTCGGTGCGCTGACCTGTGGCTAGCTTGCGCAAGCGCTCTGGCAAAGGGAGGCCGCCGGAACACGACGGGAGTAGAGACGCTTCGATTTCGGAGATAACATGCACGCCGCCGACACCGCCGCCAATCTTGAAGAGGCGACCTGAGCCCGGGAGGTTGATCGTCCCCACCAGCACGTCCTCCTCCACGACCAGAACAATGCTTCCATGCGCGTGGTCCCGAGACCTCCCGAACAACGTGTAACGACGTGGCGACCGGTGGTCGATCTTCGTTGTGGTCCCGGCGAGCTGCACATCTTCAAACAGCTGAAGAGACACTGCGTCGCCCGGGCGAAGCATACCGAGGGCGTCAAAGTCAACGACGACGGATCGCGATCGGATTACTCCCGACTTTAGGGCATTCTCAAGTTCGGCCGATGCCCGCGCGGGTGTAAAGAACTCCGTCTGCGCGTGGCAGCGTTCCGGCGCACCCTGCCCCACCACGAACAGTGCCAAGCCAACGAACGTCGCTGATTGCATGTTCTTCTTCATTGGCGTTCTCCTACTGCGGCTGAACCAGAACGAGAACGAGGCCCGTGCCTTCCGATAGTCGCGTCATAGCTTTCCCGATGACCGCACCTGACGCCTGGTCGTTCTTGATCGCCTTCATCGCGTGGCCGAGTGTTGCAGACGTTGTTAGCCGGTCGCCCGGTTCGATGGGCGCGTACGTCGCATCGCACCAGCACCACACCCGACCGGTGAGGGCGACGGGATGATCTCCG
The DNA here is from genome assembly GCA_029260195.1 of Phycisphaerae bacterium. Taxonomy (GTDB): domain Bacteria; phylum Planctomycetota; class Phycisphaerae; order UBA1845; family UBA1845; genus OFTM321. The sequence continues at coordinate 6,593 of JAJDDS010000188.1, read as the reverse complement.
TCGGCGTGGGCAGTGCCCTCCGCCCTCATGACCATGCCAGGGGAGAGACCCTTGGCTCCGGATATCACGCCAGCGACCTTGCGGTCGTAGGCGTGCGCGGCGAGCTTCAGGTCTCCCGGGTTCTCCGGGTCGATGACGACGACCATGCCCGGCAATATTTCCCCGGCGCCCTCTGTCGTCTCGGCGATTACAAAAGGCTCCGCGAGGTCTGCGCCGCCTGTGATCTCAAGGACGTGGGTCTTGATTGTTCCCGCGACGTCAAGTCTGGTAGTCGGAGACGACACTCCAATGCCCACATTGCCGCCGCCGGTTCCAGCATTCAGCGTAACCCGGCCATCGGCGTAGAAATTCATGTGCCCGCCGCCGAAGCTATTTGTGGCCCCGATCGAAAGTGTTGTGTTCGTTGTCGTCTTGATGCCCCAATCCATTATCTTCAGCCCGGAGGTGCCCGCAGCGTTCTCCAGCAGAACGGAAGCCTCGCCCGAGGACGCTCTGACGTGAACGTTCGCTGCCGGGGTCGTGGTTCCGATGCCGACGTTGCCGTTGGCCAAGAACCGCGCTTTGACGTCACCGAGCGCATCGGATAGATCGAGAATGGGAGTGTCATCGACTCTGTTGGCTTTCACCAATAACGTGCCTGCGGTGTTCGTCGAGTTATTCGCATTAGATATCGCTGCCAAGTAGCCACTATCAGGTCCGTTGCCCCAAACTTTCAGCTTCTGGTCAGCCTCGATTCCGAAGAGTTCCAACTTTGCTTCCGGAGTCGTCGTTCCGATGCCGACATTGCCTTGGTCAGTGATGGCCAGGCCGAGCAATCCGGCGACGTCAAAACCGAGAGTTGTCGACGCCTTGATTCGCTGCTTGACGCCCGAGATTCCAGGGTTGGACTCAAATGTCATATCAAGCCCACCGGCATTTACGAGACGAAGAAGTACATGGCCACTTCCGTCAGCATCGTGGACGTCCAAGTCCGCGAACGCGCTGGCTCCCCCGATTCCGACCCTGCCGCTGTCGTCGACATTGATCACGGGGCTACCGGTGGCGGGCGCGTTGACCTGCTCGCTTGTGGCTGGGGCGGTGGCCATCTCGATGCGCGACAAAGGCGATCCGTCGACGCTGACCTCAAGCCAGCGCGGGTTGCCGTCGAACGCCTTGGGCGCGACCGGGCCGAACTTGGTCGAGAGGATGCCGTTGGTGGCGATTACGCCGAGGACTTGTTTGGCGTCCTGGCCGATGATGTCTTCGACAACTCCGTCGCCATCCATGTCGACGAGATTACCGAGCGTTTCAGCGTCAAAGATACGGAACTCCAAGTCAACCGATCCGTTAATCGGATTGCCCCCGGCGTCCTTGATCAGCCCTTGAAAGCTCAGCATCCCGGCCGTCTGGCCGAACACGGGAGCACCAATCACGATCAGGAACAGCGTACAGCATCTAATCATTCGCGTGTTCATTTCCTATTCTCCGTAGCCGATTCTGCCATCAAGGTATTGCGCTCTCGTCCAACATCAGGATTCGCCTCGATACGATTCGTTGCGCGGCAGCAGCGCGTCCGTTGCCCAAACGGATCGCGGGATGCCTCGCCAGCATGCGTATCGAGTCGTCGTGGCCGAGCGGGGCGGCTCAAGCCAGGTCGTACGCAAACCGCTTCATTATCCTTCCTCGGGGCATCTCCGTTCAATACGGACGTTCGTCTAGGTTCATCGCTCGTCTCCGCCTCCTTGGCCGAGTGCGCCGTCTCGAAACGCGATCACCACACGAATCGGTACGCCGATGCGGTCGCGAATTCTCAGCCGCCTGTAGAGCGCCTGTTTGTGCATCCGCACGGTATGCGGTGCGAGTTCGAGCTTGACTGCCATTTCGTCGTTCGTCTGGCCGAGGCAGATCAACCGGGCGATCTGCCGCTGCCGGGGCGTTAGCCCAAGCTGCTTTGCCAGTATTCTCCACTGCTGCGGAGAGAAGAGATCGGGCAGGTATCGGTCGCACACGGGCGGCTGTCGGTCCTTGGAGCACCCATTTTCGATTCGCGCGATGATCCGCCCGCTCCGAGACAGAATCGCCGCCATAAGGTCTCCAGCGTCGCCAGCCGCGGCATCTACCGCTAACGCGAAAAAAAACTTCGATTCGGTATAATCGGAAGTGACTTCAGTGAGGTGGATGGATGTTGCAGGCCGAAGACAGCTTGACGACGGCGGCCGTGGCGGGGGATCAAGCCGCCCTTCGAGGGTTGTTACGTCGCCACGATCCCCACCTGCGCCGGCAACTGACGGGTAAGATCCGCCCGACGCATCGTTCCGCCTTTGATGTCGATGATATCCTCCAGGTGACGTATTTGGAGGCGTACCTGCGGGTAGAGCAATTCAACCCGGACGGGCCGGGATCATTCCGGGCGTGGCTGACTCGCATCGCGGAAAACAACCTGCAAGACGCAATCCGTTCCCTAGGCCGCGAGAAACGTCCGCCGAGGGAGAAGCAGGTCCGGCTTCCGTCGCTAGAGGACTCATACGTCACGTTGTTCCTGCTGCTCGGCGGTACGACGCATACGCCTTCGAAGCACCTGGCGCGCCAGGACGCCGAGGTCCTGCTGGAGGCTGCACTCACCAAGCTTCCTCGGGATTACGAAACCGTCGTCCGGCTGAGTGACTTGCAGGGTCTCGCGGGTTCGGAGGTGGCCCGAGCGATGAACCGAACGCTTGCCTCCGTCTACATGCTGAAAGGCCGCGCTCATGCCCGGCTTGCCGAGCTACTCGGCTCACCGTCGCAGTTTTGAAAGGTGACGCGATAGGTGGCTATCGAAATGACGCTTACTACATTGGCGACGGACGCCCAAGTCACCCAGCGAGTCGATGAGTTGCTATGAACCACGACGCTGATGACAACGATGCGCTTCGCGCAAGCGAGAACATCGACGTGCTGCTCGACTATGCCGAGGAGCAGGTGTCTCGTGCAGAGAAGCCCGCGCGATCCTGCGGCTTTGAAGCGGGCTTCCCCGACGCTCTTCCGGGGTATTCCGCCATCCGCCGGATCAAGTCCGGCGGCCAGGGTGTCGTCTACGAGGCGGTTCATGAATCGACGAGGCGAACTGTTGCCATCAAACTCGCAAATATAGCGACACGAGGCGACACGGCGAGCCGTGAACGCTTCGCTCGCGAGGTTGAAGTACTATCCCAACTTCGCCATCCCAACATCGTGCGGATCACGGACGGCGGTGAAATCGCAGGCCAGCGCTATCTGGTCACAGACTACATTCCCGGCGACCCGCTCGACGTTTACCTGGCGCGCAGAGACCCTTCCATCGGAGAACTTCTGCAGTTCTTCGCCAAAATCTGTGACGCGGTTGCGGCAGCCCACTTGCGAGGGATTGTCCACCGCGATCTCAAGCCGGGCAACATCATTGTCGACGACCGGGGAGAACCACACATCCTCGACTTCGGTCTCGCGAAGGTCACGACGGTCGGCGAAGCTCCGACCAGGTCATCCCGCCGCGTGACGATTACCGGTCAGTTCGTCGGATCCCTTCCATGGTCGACGCCCGAGCAAGTGGAGGGTGACTCCAGCCGCATTGATGTCCGTACCGACGTCTATGCGATCGGCGTCTTGCTCTATCAAGCCCTCACCGGGCGCTTCCCGTACGACGTGGATGGGCCAACGCGCGCGGTTCTCGACAACATTCTGGTCACCCCGCCGGAACGCCCAAGTCGCGGTAACGCCAGTATCGACAGTGACGTCGAGACGATCGTGCTCAAATGCCTCAACAAAGAACCCGAGCGGCGGTACCAGAGCGCGGGCGATTTGGCCCGCGACATTCGACGCCATCTTGCGTGTGAGCCAATTGACGCGCGCCGAGACAGCACCTGGTACGTTCTTTCAAAGACGATCCGACGACACCGTACGCTCACGCTCACCATTACAATCCTGCTGCTTGGAACCATCGCGTACGCCGTGACCGCGACGATCCTGTATCAGCAGGCCGCCTCCGCACGAAACGACGCTCAGCAGAAGTACTTGCACGCGCGGGCCGCCCTGGAAAAGCTCGTCGAAATGTCAACTGGCCTGTCGCGATTCAGCGGCGCTAATGAGATGCGGCAGGAAGTCTTGGAAGATGCACGTGAAGGCCTACGAGCGCTGCAAGAAGAGAGCGGCGACGATCCGTTGGTGCGGGCAGCCCTCGCCACGACCTCCATCGGCCTCGGTGACATTGCTCTTGCCTCCGGGGAACTGGACCAAGCCGAACGGTTGATGCGCGAGGGGATGAGCCTGTACGAAGCGCTGTCAGAAGACGAACCGGAGAATCTGCACTGGCGGAAGGAAGTATCCCTGGCGATCGTCCGCGTTGGCGATATCGCCAAGTCACGTGGCTGGCTCGACCTCGCCTGCGAGCAATACGGCCGCGCGTTGTCCATCGATGAGACAATCGCGGACGCCGACCCCGACGACCTCGTGGCGCTCGACAATTCGATGTGGAGCTACGAGCGCTTGGCTGCGTTGGAGCAGCGTCGCGGTGCATTCGGCGCCGCGGCCGGTCTATTCGAGCAACAACGCGTGATCGCCGAGCGACTTGCGGCGGCAGAGCCTGACAACTCGGCGCGCCTGGCAGGCCTGCGCAGCGTCTACGGCCATTTGACGGACACCGCAGCCATTTTGGAAGATCTCCCGCGGGCGGTTGAATTCGCGCGGCAGAACCTGCGTGTCAGCCAACGCCTCGTCGAGTTGGGACCTGACAACCCCAATTATCTGCGCACGCTCGCCGGCGCCTACTTCACGATTGATCATAACGCCTGTGTCGCCGTTGGCATGGACACGGAGGAATGCCGACACTCCCGCGACGAGGCCCTGCGTATTGCCCAGAGGCTCTTTGAAGACGAGCCCGGCGACATGCGCAACGCTCACCTGCTTGCGCGGTGCTACAAGCACTTCGCTACTGCCGCTCGGGATGAGCAGGACTACGCCTCCGAGCTGGCGTTCCTGTCCGAGGCACTGCCGCTACGAGAATCGCTCGCGGCGATGCAATCGGACAGGCCTTACAGTATCCAGGAGTTATTCACCCTGCTCACAAGAACGGCCAAGGCAAGCCATCATTTCGGTGATGATGAGATGGAACGGGAGTATGCACAGCGCGCGATAGCGCTTGCGGAAACCGCGATCACCACTGACATCGCTACTGCGCGACTCCTCGAAGCCTACGCGCGGTTGCTCGCAGAGACGCCGATTCGCGATTTCCATCAACCCGACCGGGCAATCGAGATATGTAGAATGGCGGCAGAGAAAACACACTACGGTGAGCCCAGAATTCTGCGAAGACTTTTCACCCTTCTAAACGAGTCGGGACGTATCGAAGAGGCGCGTGCGATTCTCGATAATGCGCTGGATCTTCCCGACATTCGCGACACACCGATCGGACAACAGCTACAAGAACTACGCCAGAGCACGGCGGGCCGGTCCGTCAATCACGCTCGGGAGTAGACTTTCCGACGATTGCATCGGGCTCTCAACGTGGGTTACATCCCCGCTGATCGCGCAGCGTGAAGACCGGCTCAAACCTCGGGGAGCCCGTCCGCAGGCAGCACCGGCGGCACACCCTATCGGCCGCCGCCGGCTCGCTTCGCTCGGCTTGGGCGAGCGACGGCCGACAGGGTCCCGAGCCGCAGGCGGTCAGCGAAGTCTTCTTGTTGAACAGCGTACCGGCTCTCGTTTGCTCTTAGATTTCCGCAAGGGCGGCTCACGGTTTTTTCTAAGTTTGGCCGAACCTTGAGGGTGGGCAGCCGGCTGATAACTCTGTCAGGAGCGAAATCGAGATTCTGTCGGTTGCATAGACCTGCCGATTCGTGGCATGCTCGGGGGATGGACACTTTGCGCATGAACACTGGCACCGCAGAGGAGCTAATCGCTTTCCGTGCTGCGCTGGCCGAAAACGTCGCGTTCGTCGTCGATTCGTTGGGAGCCATCCGCGATGAGCTGGACGTATCCGATGACGGTGAGTTGGCGAGTTTCTTCGAACACGTCGCGGCGGTCGTGCGGCTGTTCGTATCAACTCGGGCGGTGGGCCACGCAACTTTTCCAACCAAATCAATGATCAATCCGTCAAGCGGCTTGTTTGACGTGGATGTCGGCTTGCGTTGACGGTCACCGCTGGCGACTCGGCGAAGCATCGCACGGGCGAGATCCTCATCCGCTTGCGACAGGTAACGCCAGAGCGCTTGGCGAACCACGGTAGCAAACAAACCACACGGATTCCGAGTGGCGACCCGCAACGCATGCTGGGCGGCCGCGAAGAACTGTAGCCGTGAAGCGGGGCAATCCGCGAGGAGGCCGGCTTCAACCGCCTGTCGAAATCGAGACATCAGCCGGTCGGGATCCAGCAGTTCTTTCATCGACAATGACCGGAGCGCGTTCGACCGACCGGGTTTAGGGTTCGATTGACGCGCCTCAGGCACCACGGGTCGTTCTTGGTTCTTAGCACTACAGCGCAAAGTTGCTTCCCGTGCAGGTCCGTATTTGCTTCACGTCGATGCCGCGTTTTCGTAGCTTCTCCAGGGTGGTCTTGCGATGGCTGGTCTTGGCGGCGGCGTTGTGGTGTCGGGTGTAGCTGATGC
>JAJDDS010000187.1 GCA_029260195.1 Phycisphaerae bacterium | reverse complement strand
GGGCATGTTCGTCAACGCGGCCGTCATGGGCGTATTTCCCGCGGTGCGGTACGTGATGCTCTCGGACGGATTGCTCGAATCGATGAGCAACCGGCAAATCGAAGCGGTGTTCGGACACGAAGCCGGGCACGTACGTCATCGACACATCCAGTACTTCCTTCTGTTCGCGTTGGCGAGCATGCTGATCGCGTCGGGCGTGATGGAGATCGTGTTCCGCGCGTCGATGACCGAGCGGGGTGTCTCCGGTCTGAGTCAAACCGTACTGCAGGGCATGGGCTTGGTGCTCATCATCGGGATCTGGGGACTTGGGTTTGGATTCGTGTCGCGGCGATTCGAGCGCCAGGCGGACCTGTTCGGAGCGCGGTGCGTGTCGCCGACGGCTGCGGAGAGCTGCCGGCTACCATGCGCGATCCACGGCGACGCGGGCGAAATCGCGGATGGGCACGGACGACTCTGCGCGACCGGGGCGCGGACGTTCATCACAGCCCTGGACCGTGTCGCCACGATGAATGGTATCCCTCTGGACGAGCCAAGCTGGAGGCATTCGTCCATCGCGAGTCGGATCGAACACCTGACAGCCCTGTCGTGCGATCCGGCGGGCGTCGCTCGATTCGAACGACTGATTCGGTGGATCAAGGGTGCGTTGGTGACGGTGTGCGTTGTGGGGCTTTCGATATCAGCCTACTATGTCTGGCCCTGGTTCGAGGTGGAGTTGTCGCGACGGTCGGCGTCCCCGGTGTGACGCGGTCGCGATTAACATGCGGAGAGGCGCGGCGAAATGCGGAGTGTCGATTTGACGGCGACGATCATCGACGGCAAGGGCATCGCGGTGGAGATGAAACGGCAAACCGCCGAGTTGGTCGAGCAGTTTCGGGCTGACGGTCACCACGTGCGCCTTGACGCGGTGATGGTGGGGGATCCGTCGGCTGGGGCGATCTACGCTCGATCCCAAAGTGCGCATTGCGCTTCGGTCGGCATTGACTATCGCCTGCACACACTGCCGCCGGACGTCACCGAGAAAGACATCCGTGACACGATCAACGGATTGAATCGCGATCCGGCAGTCACCGGTATTCTGCTCAATCTGCCGCTACCGGACCACATCGACACCCCCGCCGTGCAATATGCAATCGATCCCTACAAGGACGTCGAAGGTGTGAACCCCGGAAACATCGGATTGCTCTTCTACGACAACCCGATCATCGCTCCGTGTACCGCGCTTGCGGTGATGGAGATGTTGCGGTCGGCTGACTGCGACCCGCGCGGTCTAGACGCCGTTGTTGTGGGACAGGGCGCGATCGCCGGACGACCGATCACCCTGTTCCTACAACATGAACTCGCCACCGTCACCGCGTGTCATATCGAGACACGCGACCTCGTGCGGCACACCCGAGAAGCCGACCTTCTCGTTGTGGCAGTCGGCAAGGCGCATCTCATCGGCGCGGAACACGTGAAACCTGGCGCGGTCGTCATCGATGTCGGCATCAACCGCATCCCCGATCCAACGGCGATCGGAAAAAGCCATCGCACGGTCGGCGATGTGCGTTTTGATGAAGTACGGGAAATCGCATCAGCCATCACGCCGGTGCCCGGCGGCGTGGGGCCGGTGACGGTGGCTATGCTGCTCCGAAGCGCGGTCGAGGCTGCCCGCAGCCAGCGTGAACCGCGGCGCGTCAGCGGGTAGAACCTCGCCGGTCACCAAATGAGGCGTCGTCCCGATTCTTCAAATGTCATTGCGAACCCTTCGACTGCGGTCGGGACTGGCTCTGCGAGGAACCGAGCCGCGAATAGAGCATCGGCAGGATTCCTCGACTGCGCTCGGAATGACACAGGGGAGCTCGGGATGACGTAGGGGCGCTCGGGATGAGAGTATGTCGGGGCGTCGCCGCGTACGATCAACGGTTTCGCAACCGGTCACGTCCGACTCCCGGCAATCGCGTGAATATTCCGGGTTAGTCGAAGAAGCGTCCGCTCGTTGTCAACGTCTTGGTGGCGGCGACGTCGATCGTTCCCCCGGTCTGCTTCAACCCGCCCGCGAACGTGAAGCCCTGATCGATGTCCAGCGTGCCGTTGCTGATCAGAATGTGTCCGGCCGACGAGGCGATGGCGACCGCCGCAGTCGTGTCGATCTTGATGGTAGAGCCGGAGTTGGTCAGCTCCCAATTTCCGGATGAGCCGCTGTTAATGCCGCCGGTGAAGCTAATCGTTCTGTTGGTTCCGGGATTAACCGTTCCGTCCATCACCACGTTCGCGGAACTGACGGTCAGGTTTCCGCCGGTGGCGTTGAGCTTCCCTTTGCAACTCACCGTGACGACGTCTCCAGGCGCATCGCTGGAGATTTGACCACCGCAGTTTGTCGTCACATCGACGACGCCGGCGATGGTGATGTCCGCCTTAGCGATCAGCGCGGGACAGACCGCGGGCGGGGTACTCCCGGCGAACTGGATCGTGGTGGCGCCACCGGCGTCGTTGTTTTCCATCTCCAACGCGTGGTGGATCGTCAAGCTCGCTGAAGGTCTGGCAATGACCAATATCGAGGGGGTGCTCTCGTGTTCTTTCATGATCAGCGTCTTCACCGCCTCGGTGGTGCCCATCACCTTCACCGTGTGCGTCCCGAGAATCGTGGCGACGTCGTTGGCTCCGGGGACGTTGGCGGTGTTCACCCAGGATCCGCCGACCCGCTCCTCCCACGTGCCGCTACTGTCCCAGTTCCCGGTCGCAACGCGCGTCTGAAAATCTCCTTCGCGTGCGTCCGCCGCAAACGCCGCCCGTCCCACGACCATCGAAGCCACGATGCCCCATGCAATCGCTCGTAACGATTTCATAGTCTTATCCTTTCGATCAAAAAAGCGGTGAAGCGTGAGTACCACCGCTCTAGCGGGTGATGAGCTCGGAACCGGAGGCGAAAGACGGCGCGAACGTGACGCCGGCGTTGACGACAAGCGACTCAACCTCCAGCGTCACGGCGACGCCGTCGTCGAGATTCAGTGTGGGATCGACGGCCGAACCGGTGATCTGCAACTGACCCCTGACCATCACGTGCGAAGCCATCTCCAGATTCGTGTCCCCGTCCATATTCAGACCGCCCAACATTGCCACGTCGGACGCGCCCGTGCCCATGTCAATGTCCAACTCCGCCGGCGCCGGCGCCGGGGTGATGGTCACCAAGCCCGTCGCGGTGAAGTCTCCGCTGGTGACGTTCAATGAAGCGACGGCATCACCGGCTCCGGCAGTTGATCCTCCCTTGATGGTAACATCGCCCACGGTGAAGTCGCCCAATCCTGTGACATTGAGCACCACCGTTTCGTTCGGACCGCCTCCGTCGACCGACACACTGTCGGCGGTGAATGTCTTGCCGGCCGCCATATCGACATCCGCCACGGTGCGTTCGTCAGTCCCGCCGCCGCCCACGACCGACAGGCCCCCATTGACCAGGTCCAGATCCTGCTCGGCGTCGATCTTGGAATACTCCCGCATGGTGATATTCCAGTCCGTATGGCCGGACGCGGGAAAGGTCCCACCGTCGTAGTCGAACAGTGCTTGCTTTGTGGCTGCGTCGCCGCCGTCCAATACCAGTTGGTTGTCGACAAGGACGATCTCGCCCGCCGTTAGCCACAACGTCGCGCTCTCGTTCGCGTCTGCCCCCGGCGTAAGTGTGAGGCTGTCGACGTCCAGCGTCCCGGCCTCCGACTTCTTCAGCGTAGTGGCCGCCAGGTCGGCGTCCACGGTCACGTCCGCAAGCGTCAGTGTCTTGCCACTGGCGACGGCCATCTCCGCGTCTGTCACCACCGCGCCGGAGTTGTTGATCGTCACGTCCAGCGTGCTCCAACTCAGCGTGGCATCGATGTCCAGTTCGGTGAACCCATTCATCGTCAGGCTGACAGGTTCGGTGATCGAGCCGCTGACGTAGTTGAGTTTCCCCTTGCCCGTGTCTGGTGCCCCCCCCTGGATCTTGAAGATTCGCGGATTGAACGCGCCCCCGTCGACCTTGATCGTCGCATCCTCGGTTACGGTCCCTCCGCGGATCACGGTCTCGTCGGTATCCGCCGCCAACGCCAACGTCCCGCTGAGGATATCAAGCCTCAGGTCCGCCTCCCCCAGCGCGTCCACATCCAAACTGACGAGATCGGTGCAGGACGTCGAGTTGTCAAACTTCACCGGGAGAGCGTTACAGGTGTCACATCTAATGAGCACCTCCTCGCTGTTGCCGCAGGGGTATGTCGATGCACACCCGGTCCAGTTATCCGCATCGAACCAATCGTCCACGGCACCCGCCGCGCCACCGACCCATGTGCAGGGCCCCCCGCCGGATGCGGCGGAAGCGACGGCAACACTCACGCACAGAGAAAGCAGTAACTTCGTTGCACGATCGTTCATCGATTGCTCCCTTCGACTTGCGTTTCGCGTAACAACCCGGATCGACCAGTCCACGCCCGATAACGTACCGGCGCCTATAGGGTAAACGGGGGGGGGGGGCGGCAAGCACAAAATCAGAAAGACTCCGCGTTGCGT
>JAJDDS010000186.1 GCA_029260195.1 Phycisphaerae bacterium | reverse complement strand
GGAGGAGGACGAGGACGAGGGAGAGGACGACGAAGAGTTCGACGACGACGATCCAGAGCAACGCTCCGACACTCCCTGACCCCCCTGCGCGTCGTCGCCCGTCCCGCCGTCCTCTCAGCCCCCCACTGCCCCGACCCGTGCGGCGTATCGGTCGCGCTGGCGCTCCCGGGCGAATTCCGTAATCCCATCAGTCTTCTCCGATGCCGGTCGGTGCGGAGGAGTCAGACGTTCGTCGCCGACTGGAGCGATAGTGTCCCATAACGACGCGCGAGCCCGGAACGCGACCCCGCAGGGAATTTCACAGTCTTGCCCGGCGATGAAATCGATTGCACATCTCTGCCGAACCCTCCGATTCGAGTCGAAAGTGGCGTTTTCAGGCCGCCAGGCCAGATTCCTCGGCGATTCGGTTCGACGAGGACTTTCATCGAACAGGAAGGTGATTGCCGGCTGCGTCGTGACACACAGGGAAGTGCCAATGTGTGGCACGCGAGGAGGCGTTTCCTAACTCCTTTACCAGACAGGCCTTGTGTCCAACTTGAGTAATCCGTCGGCGAGTCGGGCTATTTGGCACGACGCTTGCCACAAGTAGGGCGGCTGACAAAGCCACACAAGATTGACTTATTCCTGTTCTCCCACGGGACTCCCAACCGGGCCGTTCGCACCTCCCAGCGAACGGCCCGCTCTCCATTTTATCCACCGCACACTATGATAGCCGTCATGGAAATCCGTCTGATGCGTGAGATCCGGTTCTCACTGGGACCGCACCCGTCCGACCCTGCCAAGGCAGCCGGATGCTCTGAACGGGGGCGTGGCGGAAACGCCTGGGCTGGCGCGCCGGCGTCGGACGCGCTGGCGCCCTACCTGACGCTGCGCGCGGTGGTGATGGGACCGGTCGATCCGAAGACCGGGTATCTGTGCAACATCCGTGCTATCGACAGCCTCCTTCGCGAGCGGGCGGTCGACCGGATTAGCGAGGCGGCGGATGATCCGCGTCGCCGGTCGCGCGTGGGCGCGGAGGTTTCGGCGTTGTGGGACGCGGTGCATCCGCACACGCCGCCGCCCGCACAATTGGAGTGCCTGTCCTTGTGGTTGACGCCGCATCTGGCGTTTTCGGTCTGCCGAGGAGACCCGTCGATGGTAAGCATGACCTATGCGTTCGAGTTCAGTGCGGCGCACCGGCTTTGGTGCGCGGCGTTCAGCGACGAAGAAAACCTGCGGGTGTTCGGGCGATGCACGAATCCGAACGGGCATGGCCACAATTACATCGTGCGCGTGACGGTGTTCGGCGCTCCTTCTTCGGAGACGGGAACGGTCGTCGACTTGGGAGCGTTTGAGCGGATCGTCAATGAGGCGGTCATTGACCGGTTCGACCACAAGCACTTGAACGAGGACTGCCCGGAGTTTGCGTCCTTGAATCCGAGCGTGGAGAACATCACGCGCGTGATCTATGACAAGCTCAAGGACGCCTTCGCACCCGCGGCGCTGGCGCGGGTGCGGGTGTACGAGACAGCCAAGACCTACGCCGAGTACTCGGGCGCGTAATAACACGACGCGCGCGCCGCGGACAGCCGCTCGGGAACGGCTGCTGCCGAGACGGGCTGTTCGACATGATTGGAGCGACGCCCGTGGAACAGGAACTGCTCGAAGCTTGGCGGACGAACCAGCGGATCAACCTGCTGCTGATCGACCGCATCACGGACGACGGGATGGGGTGTACCCTGTCGAAACGCGGCGGTCGGGGGGTGGCCGGCGAGTTCGCACACATGCACAACGTCCGCGTGTGGCATCTCCAAAAACGGGCGAAAGATCTCGCCGAAGGGTTAACCATCTTCGAGACCAAGGCTGTCCCCACCAAGGCCCAACTCAAAAAGGCGCTGAGCGCCTCAGCCAAGGGCGTCGAAGGTCTGCTCACTGGCGTGTTGAACGGCGAGCCCAAGCGTCGCGGGTTCAAACGCGGCCTCTTCACGACCCTCGCCTACTTCGTATCCCACGAGTCCCACCACCGAGGCCGCATCCTGCTAACACTCAAGGTCAGCGGCCACACCCTCGACAAGACCACCCAAATGGCCATCTGGGGATGGGATCAAATCTGACCCCGCAGGTCACCGCTTGCACGGTATACTCCCCGCATTGCGCGGCTCGGGCAACGGGCCGCATTCAAGCACGTATACGGAGATTGAGCATGTCGAATACGAACAGCAACGCTAGCCCTCCCTCTCGCGATTCCGCCATCAACCAGTATGGGGTGATCATGTCTTACCTCGCTTACGAGAATTCCGCGCTATGGACGCGGTTTGGAATCATTGCCGGAATCGAGCTCTCTTTGTTTGGGTTCGCCATGCACCACCTGGCATCAATCGACGGGTGGACGAGGATTCCCGTCGCCACGATCGCCGCGATTCTCGGATTTTCCCTGACAGGGATTTGGCAGTATGTGCATGACCAAGCAGGCCTCTGGACTGAACGGTGGCACGACGCACTGAGAGAAATCGAGCCGTCTGCGTTTGGCGAGCTTCACCTCCTCCGACGCGGGGATACACCAGATGCGTTGATAGGAGGTCCGGGCATTAAGAAAGTTATGGGGAAACTCATCGAGATCGCCAAAACGATCTGGATAGTGACGCTAGGTTTTTGTGCCGTCGCGTCGATTGTCCAGGGCATTGAGGCCCGCTTCTGAATGGACCATTGTGAACGCAAGCGGACCGCAACCCATGAGAGATAATCGGACGGAGGGCGACGGCACGGGCGACGCGCTGATGTTGTATGGGTGCCTCTCAGTCAATGGCCAACGCCCGTGCCGTGGGCGAGTGTACGCCGCCGCGAGTCCGAGGGCAATTCAGTATGGAGTGATTGGGCTGCGAAGGGGAAAGGGAGCATTCTACTTTGTTGCCCCTGAAGTCTGGTCGATTGCGCGTGAGTGCCCTCTCATGCGAAACACGCCGTCGGTGCTACGGACCCAACGGAGCGTCTGATAACACATCGCCGCCGGGTACGCGAGCGGCGTGAGGCTTCGCGGCCTGTCACGGGGAAGGGTGGGGTCGAACGCGCGAGGCGTGCGTGGATGCGACGGAGGGTCACGTCCAGCGGAAGAACTTGAGCGCGAGGACGAACGTGATGACTCCCCAGACGGTGAGGACGAGGAGGTGGAGGGACTGGTCCATTAACGGGGAGCCCTCCAGGATGATCGCGCGCAAAGCGTCGATCAGATGCGTCAATGGAAGCAACTGAATGAACGGCTGAAAGGCGTCGGGGAAGCGCTCGTAGGAAAAGAACATCCCGCTGAACAACCACATCGGCAGCATGACCAGATTGACCAGCCCCGAAATGGATTCGATCCGCCGGGCACGCGAAGCCGTCAACAACCCGATCCCGGAAAACGTCAGCGCGCCGAGAAACGCCACAAACAACGTGCTCACCAGGTTCCCGGCTATGTGCATGTCGAACAGCAGCCAACCGGCTGTGAGCAGGATGGCCATCTCCGGGATGGTGAAGACCATTCGACCGGCGATCTGGGCGAACATGAAATGCCATTTCTTCATGGGCGCGGCGACCAGCCGGCGCAGCAGCTTGCGCACGCGCATATCGGTGAGCATGAACCCCATCCCCCACAGGCCCCCGCTCATGATGTTCATGCCGATCAAGCCGGGGATGAGGAAGTCGATGTACCGGGCGCCGGGCTCGGTGACTTCGTCGTCGACCGTATCCGCGACGTCCGCGCGACCGGCTGCGCGTTGGAGCGCGTCGTCGACCTTGTCGCGGGCGGCGAGACTCTCCGGGCGGGACGGGTCGTAGCGATATTCGTAGCAGTTGTCGCTCACCGAGCCGCGGGGGGCGGGACGGGCGGGG
>JAJDDS010000185.1 GCA_029260195.1 Phycisphaerae bacterium | reverse complement strand
GCCTCAGGGTTGAGCCGGGCGAATCGACTGACAGCCGATCAGATTGTCCGTGTGTTGGTGCACATGCACAGGCATCCCGCCGCCGACTTGTTCGCCGGCAACTTGGCGGTGGCGGGTGTCGACGGATCGCTCCGTAAGAGGATGCGGGACATCGAGGGCAGGGTGGTGGGCAAGACGGGGACGCTACGTGGCGTGAAAACACTGTCAGGGTACGTTCTGCGCGGAGGCCGCCGGCGATTCGCATTCAGTTTCCTAGTCAATGGAATAGAGGGCTCGAACGCACATCACAAACGTCTGCAGGACGATCTGTGCAGGGTGCTGGCCGAGGAATGAGCCAGAAACACAGGGTCGTGTTTAGCCCACCGGAAATCCGAAGAACTGACAACTGAGAACGGAGTCCAACTGACGGCCAACGAAAACCGCACAACTACACAGATCGCAAACGACACGCGCCACGGAGTAGTACTGCTCGTCGCTGCCGCCGTGCTGTGGAGCCTGAACGGCGTATTCATCAAATCGTTGTTCTCGGCGGGCGTGGGCGGTTGGGGTATCGCCGGGTATCGCTCGTTGTTCGCGTGTCTCGTGCTGACGCCATGGGTGCTGCGCCGGCGCGGACCGGTCCGCGAGCGTGCGGGGGTCGCCGCGGTCGTGATCACTTTCACCGCCATGTGCGCGACGTTCGTTATCGCCACGACGCGCACGACGGCTGCCAACGCAATACTGTTGCAGTACACCGCCCCAGCCTGGGTGTTCATGTTGTCGCCGTGGATCACGCGCGAGCGAGCCAGTGCGGCGCAGGTCTGGTCATTGGGATTCGCGCTTGCGGGCGTAGCCGTGATTTTCGGATGCCAGTTCGAGTCAGGGCAGGGCGGGCTGATCCTGGGCTTGATGGCCGGTGTCGTTTTCGGCGTGCAGACGGTGCTTTTTCGGCGTGTGCGGCGCGTCAATCCACTGGTGCTGGTGTGGTTTGCATGCGGCGGGTCGGGCGTGCTGCTGACCGGAGTCTCACTGTTGACTGAGACGAATGAATGGACCGCCGCGACCGTCGGTTGGCTGGCGCTGATGGGCGCGGTGCAATTCGCCCTACCGTACGTTTTCTATTCCGCCGGGCTCGGTCGCGTGACCGCGCAGCAGGGCGTCTTGCTGGTCCTGCTGGAACCGATCTTGAATCCGCTGTGGGTGTGGCTGATCGCAGCCGAGGTGCCGCATCCGTCGACTCTGGCAGGCGGCGGATTGATCATGACGAGCGTCTTGTATGTGACGTTGATGCGGCTAAGGGGCGGAGGAAATGTCGATCGCAGCATACCGAACAATGACAACTGACAACTTGCAACTATGTCGCGCGCAGCGCGACCATCGTGCGATCGTCGAGCGCGGGCGTGTCTTCGGTGAACCGGTGAACTGCCTCCAGCACGTCGCTGATGATACACGCCGACGTATCGTGTGGGCGGTCAAGCACCGCGTCGAGCCGATCGACGCCGAACTGGTCACCGCTCGCGTTGGAAGCCTCCACAATCCCGTCTGTGAACAGGAGAATCTCGTCTCCGTGGTCGAGGCGGAATCGCTCCTGTGCGAAGGTGATCCCACACTGAATGCCCAGGGGCAGTTCGCGGGCGCCGGCAATCGAGCAAACCGCACCGCAAGAAGTTCGCCAACGCGGCGGATTGTGTCCGGCTGATCCATAGACGAGCGACCGGTCAGCCGGGTTATAGACCGCATAGAATGCCGTGACGAAAGTGACCGCCGTCGAGATCACCCGACACTGCATCAGTAGTTGCTCATTCGCGAATTCAAGGACGTCTGCCGGCTGATCCATTGGCGCCGTCGATGCGTGCAACGCCGCGTGCAGACGCGCCATGACCACGGCGGCGGCAGCCCCGTGCCCGCTGACGTCGGCGATGATGATTGCGGATCGGCCGCCATCCAGTTGGAACAGATCATAGTAGTCCCCCCCCGCGCGGTGCGCCGTATCATAGTGCGCGGCGAGGTCCAGACCGTTGGCGGATGGCAGATCGGGCGGAAGCAGCGAGCGCTGAATCTCGGCGATCGCCTTGAACTCCGCGTCCAAGGCGTCAAACGCGCGCCGCAACTGTTTCGCGAGCACGAGGTTGTGCGTCGCCCGGCCGAACAGGTTCGCCGTAATCAGACGATCCGGCACGTCCGCCAGATCGAATGCGTTGGGTTTGCGCATGAGCGCGACCACCATGTTCAGCGACTCGCCGTGATCGAAAAGCGGAAGCGCCATCAGGCTACGCATCCCATCCACGTGCTCCGCCGCGGGATCCCCCGAGTCCATACGCAGGTCGTTGATGATCCGCGGCTCGTTCCCGTAGATCAGTTTCGCCAACAGCCCGCCATCCAAAAGCGGTATCCGGTCCGCGTCTTCCCAAGGGTTGATGTCGTCTTCCCACAGCGTCGACCGCGTGATGCGGTACTGTGGACTGTCGAGATCGCGCCGACTGAGCGAGAGTGTCAAGTCGTTCGGCAGAAGCTCGCGCACCCGGTCCCGGTACCGCCGGACCATCTCCTGCGGGTCCGTCTGCGAGCTGACCTCGCGCACGAGGTCGACCGCCTGCTCAATCCTCTGCCCCAGTGATGTCGCCATGTCATCCGATCCGTTTCCGAAGTCGGTTCCAGCCTCCGTAGTATCCCCCAACCGTACCAGGAAATTCCCCACACGGCGACGGCGAAAACGGCGAATTCAATTGACACAGAGGATGATTATTGGATTTGTATTCCACTTTGGCGACACGCTACAATAGGGCGACCGGGGAAGAGGAATTGAGGCAGAGCGGAGGGAGAGGTGAAGATGCGATTCCATGTGTTGATGACGGTTCCGGCGATTGTGGCCCTGCTTTCGGGGGGCGCTTCGGCTGAGGGTGAGCTTTTCGAGGTCATCCGGCACGAGGTCGACGGCGGGGGGACGGTGCAGCTCTTCGACGGCGGGCCCCCGGTGTCCGAGTTCATCTCCGGGAACTTCCCGGATGAGGGAATCCTCGGGTTCGGCGTGTCCGATCTGACAGGGATCGGCGCGGAAAACTCGTCCATTGGCGCGAGTGGGCTATCGACGGTGGGCGAGCTCTCGAATCCTGACCCGGCGTTGCGGATCATCACGGATTTGTCGGTGAGCTACCTTGGGAGTGGGCCGGACCGTCCGGGCGGAACGGGGCAGGCGGAGTGGACCTCCATCATCGAGTTCATCATGCCCGTCGAGCAGGCGGAGTGGGGTCTGAACTTCACACAGGGCGTGGACCCGGGGTTCACGCAGAACTCGATGGTCACAGTGGAGAACGTCACCGCCAACCAGACGCTGCTTTCGGTCACCGAGCCGTTCGGAATTATCGACGAGTTCCTGGTCGCGGAAATCGGCGACGTCATCCGCGTGACCAGTGTCTTCTCAGCGTCCGGAACCGCCGCGCCGAACGTCTCTGGATTGTTCAACAGCGGTGCTACGCTGGGTATGGAACTGGTCATCCCGGAACCGGCGACGATCGGTCTCGTCGCCCTGGGAGCAAGCCTTTGCCTGTTGACGCGTAAACGGCGCGGTCGGTAGCGGACCCTCCGCGCAGGTTCCACATCACTGTTCGTTTTTCTGTTGGCCGCATGAAGAAAGGAGACTTCTCATGCAAACGCTCAAGGTATGCGCGTCGTGCGCGATCTGTTGTTGCGCCCTGTTCGCCCACGGCGCGCGGGGAGCTGACTGCTTCGTGGACGATGACGCCACGGGCAACAACGACGGGAGTAGTTGGGCAGACGCCTTCACCAGTCTGCAGAGCGCCGTCGGCAACCCGGGGTGCACTTCGATCTGGGTCGCTGCCGGGACGTACATCCCCTCGGCCGTGCGGATTCCCGGGGGCGACACCGAGCCCGGCGGGCTCACATTCGACATGTCGACGGGGCGGAACCTGTACGGCGGGCTCGCCGGGACCGAGGACCCGGCCACGTTCGACCTGTCCACCCGCGACTTCGTGGCCAACGAAACGATCCTCAGCGGCGACACGGGCGTCCCCGGTGTTCCGACGGACAATGCGTTCCACGTGGTGTCGGGATGGAACGTCTTTTTCGTGCTGGACGGGTTCACGATTCGAGACGGCAACGCGACGGGAGATTCGCTCGGCGATAAGCGCGGTGGCGGGATCTATCTGGGCGACGTATCGTCCCCGAGCATCGCGAATTGCGTGATCAAAGACAACAAGTCCGTGGAGAGTGGAGGCGGCGTGTTCGCGTTTGACCATTCCCATCCGACGTTTGTTGACTTCCTGTTCGACGGCAACCAGACCCAACCCGGGGAGTCTAGCGACGGCGGAGCCGTAGGTGCGACGAACGACAGCTCGCCGGATTTC
>JAJDDS010000184.1 GCA_029260195.1 Phycisphaerae bacterium | reverse complement strand
AGTGTCATCGCCTTGATGTCGCGGTACGGGACGCTTGACAGGCCGCCTCCCTGCGTGACGAGGGTTGACACCGTTCCTGGGCCGATCGTGGTTCCCGGCGCGGGGGACCCCGGTATACCCACGCCGCCCTTAAAAGCGTCCAACTCGTCGCAGGGGTAATCGCCGTAGCGTGCTCGGTAGGCTGAGACTTTCTTCAGCGGCGCGTCGTCCTTGAATCGGTCGATCGCCTGCTCGAGGACGGTCATGACCGTCTTGGTCTCGCGTCGCTTGGCGTCGTCGAAGACACTTCCTCCGGCGACGACGAGGGCTGTGGCGAGCAGGGCGATGATGAAGAGGACGACGAGCAATTCGATGAGCGTGAATCCCCCGCGCCGTGGACCTGACTGACGTCGCGGCGTAATCATGGCGCGTTTTCGCTCCCGCCGATGGGCGTCCATCACTCGCGCGTCCAGTTCACGACGTCATCCAACGTCCCGTAGGTCGCGTCCGCGCCGGCGCTGATCAGCAGGTACGTCTTGGGGTGGACCGGCGTGTTTCGAGATTTGACTGAGGTGTCGACGATGAGTCGCTCAAACGTGAAATCGAACGTCGCACTCTCGACGATATCGTTCACGCCGTTGTTGTCGAGATCGACAATCGCCGCCTGCGGGCCGTTCGATGTGAAGATCTGGCTGCGGTAGGGGCTGTTGCCTTCCCCGAAAGTGCCTTGCCCGAAGTCCAGCCCGACCAAGTCGCCGGGGATGTCGAGTGCGATGGCGGACCCTGTCAGCAGCGCGTTGTCTCGTTGATCGTAGATTCCCGCGACATCGTTACCCGGAATGTTGATCATCAGTCGTCCCGCGCGATTGGCCCGATAGTAGAGAATTGGCCGGCCCCAGGCGTCGGTGAAGAACGGTTGGTCCTGCGCGTTTTGCTCGTTGTTTGTTAGAGGCTCTGGGACCAAGGTCTGATCAAGTTGCAGTTGTTTCAGCGTCTTGATGCTCGCACGGGTTCCATCGTCGACGTAGGTGCCGCCGCTGCCGGGGTATCGTGGTTTCAGCGGATCACGCACCGGGAAACTCAGCTCGTAGGCGCCACCGCCGTCAAAGTTGCTGGTGAGATCGTCCCACCAGAGGTTGTCCGGTGGGTTCGAGAAGTCACGGAATCCGGGTGTTCCCTGGTAGTCGGCGCCCACCATCGCGTAGGCGAGCAGATTAGCGCCAGAAATCGCGTCAATCTCCTTGTCGCCGTTAGGGGCGTAGGGATCCATGATTGTGAGATAGGCGCCGTTATCCGGATTGTCGCTGTGTGACGGCGGGTAGACACCGCCCAACGCCGCCTCGCCGCGGTAGGATGCCAACCCGCGGTCCAACACAGCGATGCGCGCCGTGGTCGTTACGTTTTTGGCGTTGGTGGTGACGGCGCTGAACCCCGGGATCAGCAGCCCCACCAGCAGGGCGATGATGGCTACGGCGACCATCAACTCGATCAATGTGAAGCCGCCGCATCGCCGTGTCGGTGTCGAGTTCATCATTTCGGCTCCTCGTTCGTTCCGTTCCATCTGTTCCGTGCGCGGTTATTGATTGAAGTTGTTGACGTCGTCCGCCGTTCCGTAAATCTTGTCCTGGCCGGCTGAGATAAGCAGATACGAGTCTGGATTCACTGGTTTGAGCCTGACCGCGTTGTTGGAAAAAGCTTCGTGCGCGCGTTCATCGTGGATGTATCGCGCGAACGTTGGTGAGTGCGGGTCGTCGACGTCTTCGTTGTTGACGGGGCACTCATCGTGGATGTCATGCAGATGAGAAGTTCGGAAGACCCACCCGTCGTCGTTTTGATCCTTCGAGCCCGTGAAGAGCCAGTTGTCCTCGTGGGTGTAAAACGGTTTCGTATCGTTCTGCAAACAGAGTGACTTGCCGTACGTGCTGGCGGCGTAATAGAGAATTGGTAGTCCCCAGGTGTCAACAAAAACGTGGGTGCTCCACAGTGTCGGGATCGGGACCACATTCGGAATTGGAGAGGATGGCACACCGGGCAAGTCCTTAGGTTCCACCGCGTCGACGCGCCCCATCGGAACGTAAGGACTCATACGCTCGACTCCGTTGGCGGGATCGTACCAGTCGACCTGCTCCTCCGGATCCCCGGGGTTCAGCATCGCCTGGGGAACGTTGCGTCGGGGAATGAACCCTTGAAAGTCGGCTCCGACGAGCGAGCGGACGAGCCACTGAGCACCGTATATGTCCTGCGATCCGGGTTCGGCTGTGTCCTCGGCCTTGGCTGACGCGGGGTATCCGTTCGTGCGGGGAAACTCCCTCTCGTTGTCAGTCTTGAACATGGCCAGCCCGGTCGAGAGTACCTGAAATGTCGCGCCGTCCTTTGTGGTCTTGGCTCGCACGCGAACGGATTTCAGCGACGGTATCAAGATGCCGACGAGCAGGCCGATGATTGAGACCACCACAAGAAGCTCGATCAGAGTGAACGCCGACCCGCCGATGATCCGTTTGCGGGCGAGTCGATCTGTGTCCCGTCGCGCGATCATAACTTCGTTCTCCGTCATCCCAATATCATCCGCGCCGCGCGGGTCGGACCGGACCGTCCGGCGTGCCCGCGACGACCGGTCTAGCCACCACTCGAAACGCTTTGGATCAGCGACACGAGCGGCATGAACAACGCCACGACGATGAACCCGACGATTCCGCCCAGCGTCACGACCAGGAGCGGCTCGAGCAGCGAGAACAGTGAACCCACGAGGGTGTCCACTTCGTCGTCGTAGTTGTCCGCCACCTTCATCATCATCGTGTCCAAATCGCCGGTCTCCTCACCGACGTCGATCATGTTCACCACGATGGAATCGACCACCTTGGACGCGCGCAACGGATTGGCGAACGAATCGCCCTCGCGAATCGAGTCGTGCACGGACTCGAGCGCCCGCGCGATCACCTCATTGCCCGACGTCTCTTTGGTGATGTTGATGGCTTCCAGAATCGGCACGCCCGCGTTGATCAGCGTCCCCAGCGTCCGCGTGAAGCGCGCGACGGCGGTCTTCGAGAGGATCATCCCCATGACCGGTATACGCATCATGACCATGTCCGACACGTACCGCCCGCCTTTCGACTGCCTCAGCAATCGGAAGAACACGTAAAACGCGACCGGCGACAAAGCCAGCACCGCCCATCCCGGTGGGGTCCCCTTAACCACCCAGTTCGACACGCCGATCAGGAACTCGGTTACGCCAGGCAACTTCGTGTCGAAGTCGCGGAAAATGTCGCGAAATTTCGGCACGACAACGATCATGATGCCGGTCACGATACCCAGCGCGAACATCACGACCACCACGGGGTAGATCATGGCTCCGACGACCTTGCGTTTGAGCCGCTGCGCCTTCTCCATGAACTCTGCCAATCGCTGGCAGATCACGTCCAACACACCACCCGTTTCGCCGGCGGCGATCATGTTCACGTACAACCGATTGAACGCTTTGGGGTGCTTGGCGAATGCTTCCGACAGTGTTGATCCACCCTCGACATCCTCGCCCACGGATTGGAGGATGTTCTTCATCAGGCCCGGCTTCTGCTGCTCGCCGAGGATGTGGATGGATCGTAGCACCGGCAGACCGGCGTCCTGAAGCGTCGAAAGCTGGCGGGTGAACTGGGTGACCACCTTCAGCTTGACGCCGCCGATGGTGATGCTCATTCCGGCTTTTTTCTTCTTGCCGCCCGCCGCGCCGGCGGAGGCTGAGGACTTGCCGCTCTTCTTCTCCCGGATCCGCGTCGGGAAGTACCCCATATTGCGAATCTTAGCCAGGGCGTCCTTACTGGACGGGGCTTCGATTTCGTCCTTGACCTCTTGGCCGGACTGGTTCATCGCTTCGTAAACGAATTTTGCCATCGCACAAACTTCCTCAAGTCGCAGTCGGCGGGCCGAACCCGCCCTGCACACTACGCGCGCCGCGAGCCAAAGCTTGGGCGAGCGTCCGCGCGGGCTGAAGCCCGCGGGAAGCCCGCGGCTCGTTACGACACACCTCGCTACTCATCGTCAGTCAGCGTTTCCTTGACGACCTCCTCAATGGTCGTCGTACCGTCGTAGATCGCCAACAGGCCCGAGTCGCGAAGGCTGCGCATGCCGTTTTTCTTCGCCTGCACCCGGACCACCGCCGTCGACGCGTGCCGCATGACGAGATCGCGGATCGCATCGTCCATCACGAGGATTTCGTACAAAGCTATCCGGCCGCGGTATCCGGTATTGTTGCAGTAGTCGCACCCACGGCCATAGTAGAGCGTCCGGTCGCCCAGGTCCTCCTTGGTGAGGCCCAACTCCATGAGGAGTTCCTCGGTCGGCTCGAACTCCGTCCGGCAGTTCCTGCAAATACGCCTCACGAGCCGCTGCGCGACAACCGCTTCCACTGTGGCTGTAAGGAGGAAGGACTCCAAGCCCAGATCCAGCAACCGCGCGAAGGTGGATGGCGCATCGTTCGTATGGACGGTGGTGAATACCAGGTGTCCGGTCAACGCAGCCTGCACCGATATCTGGGCGGTTTCGAGGTCACGAATCTCACCGACGAGGATGGTATCCGGGTCCTGGCGGAGGAAGCTCCGAAGGGCTTTGGCGAAGGTCATCCCGATCTCGGACCGGACCTGCACCTGAATCAATCCGTCGATGTCGTACTCGACAGGATCCTCGGCGGTCAGGATTTTCACTTCGGGGGTGTTCAGAGTGTTGAGCGCCGCGTACAGCGTCGTCGTCTTACCCGAACCCGTCGGACCGGTCACGATCACGATACCGTTCGGTTTCTTGATGAGCTGCCGGAGCACGTCCAAGTCGTCCGTGCGAAGCCCGAGCTTGTCCAGATCGAGCTGCACGTTCCCCCGGTCCAGCACACGCATGACCACGCTTTCACCGAACATCGTCGGAAGCACCGCCACACGAAGGTCCACCGGGTTCCCGCTCACCGTCAGTTCGATGCGACCATCCTGCGGTAGGCGCCGCTCGGCGATGTCCAGATTGGCCATGACCTTGATACGCGACGCGATGGCCATTGCGATGTAACGCGGCGGCGGGATCATCTCATAAAGCACCCCGTCCATCCGGTACCGCATCTTGAACTCGTCTTCGAACGGCTCGAAGTGGACGTCGCTGGCTTTGTCCTTGATCGCCTGAAGCAGAACGAGATTCAGCAACCGCTTCACCGGATTCGATTGCGCGAGCTCTTTCAGCTCGTCCAGGTCGACGCTCTCCCCCCGATTCGCGTAGGAAGCCAAGTCGTCGTCACCGGCGATCTCATCAATGATGGCCGTCATCGATTCGGCGGCCTCTTCGGGGTAGTACTTCTCGAGTGCCTGCCGCAGCGAAGCCTCGTCACAAATAGCGGCCACCACCTCGAAACCCATCAGCGTCTTGAGGTCGTCCGTCGCACGAAAGTTGTCCGGCGACGACATCGCGACATGCAGCGTATTCCGGTCCGCTTCGTAATGAAACGGAATGACCTTGTACGTGTTCGCCATCTGGGCCGGAATCATGTCGACGACTTCCTGGGCGATTTCCATCGTGCCCACGTCGACCGTTTTCATCCCCACCTGCGCGGCCAGCGCCATGCTGAGTTGATCGTCGGTGATTTGCCCCGCCTCGACCAGGATCGCCCCCAGCGGTCCTCCCCGCTGTTTCTGGATTTCCAGCGCATCGAGAACGTCGCGGCGGCGGAGGATTCCCATCTTGATCAAGATGCGGCCCAACTGGCGTCCACGGAGTTGCTCAATGGGTGGCATGGATAACTGTGTAGACATCCGCTCTTACCGCGCTCCAACCTGAGCTCGACGCTCGGGGCAATTGGAGATCAACTGTTCGCCCTCGGAACGTCCGGGAGATCGTCGTCATCGTCCGATCCCGTGCCGCTGTCGAACTCGCTCATGTCCATCCCTCGGTTGTGGGCGTCGATCTTGTCCTGCATCTCCCCCGGCCGGCGGGATTTGTCGACGGCCTCCTCGGCGCTGATCTTGTTTGCGGAGAAAAGCTCCCACAGGTGATCGTCCAGCAGCCGCATCCCAAACTTCTTGCCCGTCTGAATCGAGGAATCCATACGGTACACTTTGTTCTCACGAATCAAGTTGGCGATGGCTGGTGTCGCCAGCATGAACTCATAGGCGGCCACCATGCCCTTGGGCAGCTTCGGGCAGAGCGCCTGCGAGAGTACGGCGATCAGCGTGACCGAGAGCTGGACCCGGATCTGGTCCTGCTGGTTCTGCGGAAACGCATCGATGATCCGGTTCACCGTCCCCTGGCAACCCGTGGTGTGCAACGTTCCGAACACCAGGTGGCCGGTCTCGGCGGCGGTGACCGCGGCTTCGATCGTCTCGAGGTCACGCAACTCACCCACGAGAATCACGTCCGGATCCTGACGCAGGACGCGTCGTAGGGCCTCCGAGAAGCTCGGCACGTCGACCCCCACCTCGCGCTGATTCACCACAGACTTCTTGTGCGAGTGGTAGTACTCGACCGGATCCTCCACCGTGACGATGTGTCGATCGAACGAAGAGTTGATGAAATCTACCATCGATGCCAGCGTCGTCGTCTTGCCAGAGCCGGTCGGCCCGGTGACCAGAAACAGCCCTCGAGGACGCCGGCACAGTGATGCCACGATCTTGGGCAGGCCGATTTCCTCGAACGACAACAATCGCGAAGGGATCAGCCGCAGCACGAGTGCCAGGTTCCCCTTCTGCCGGAACACCGACACGCGAAACCGACCATGTTCGCCGAACGCAAAGCCGAAGTCGGTACCGCCTTCCTCCTGGATCTCCTGCTGACAGCGCTCGGGGGTG
Source organism: Phycisphaerae bacterium (assembly GCA_029260195.1). Classification (GTDB taxonomy): domain Bacteria; phylum Planctomycetota; class Phycisphaerae; order UBA1845; family UBA1845; genus OFTM321. The sequence goes on along the minus strand of JAJDDS010000184.1, from coordinate 2,827 downwards.
ATCGCCTTCATCAGCCCCGTCGTGTCTTCCGCTGTGAGCGTCTTGGTCTCCAGCTGCCGCATCCGGCCGTGTAACCGAATGACCGGCGGTATCCCGACGGTCAGGTGCAGGTCGGACGCGCCCTGCTTGATCACCGTCTCCAGCAATCGATCGATATGCAAAGAAGCCATGAACGTTTATTCCGTTATCGCCGCGGTCAGCGCGACGCGTCTACGCCTCATCCTCAGCCACCGCGACAATGCCCTCAGCCTGCGCAATGCGCACCACTTCCTCGGGGGTCGTGATCCCCCGCAGGATTTTCAGCTTTCCGTCTTCCACCAAGCCCCGCATGCCGGATGCCTTCGCCGCTTTGCGGAGCTCTGTCGTCGGCGCCCGGTTGAACGCCAGCTCGCGCAACTCGTTGTTCATCTGGAGCATCTCGAAGATGCCCTGACGACCTCGATACCCCGAGCCGCCGCACCGCGAACACCCGGCGCCTTTCCAGAACATCTTCCCCTCCAACTCCGCCACCTTGAATCCCAGCGTTCGGAGCGTCTTCTTATCCGGGTGCGGATCCTCGATCTTGCAGTCCTGGCAAATCACCCGAACCAGCCGCTGGCCCATGATCGCCTGAATCGCGCTGGCCACCAGAAACGGCTTGATCCCCATGTCAATCAATCGTGTCACCGCCGAAGGAGCGTCATTGGTGTGCAGCGTGCTGAACACCAGGTGACCGGTCAGTGCCGCCTGAATGGCGACGTCCCCGACCTCGCGGTCCCGAATCTCACCCACCAGAATGATGTTCGGCGCTTGGCGCAGCATGGATCGCAGAATTCGCGGAAAGCCCAGGTCGATCTCCTCGCGCACCTGACACTGGTTCATCCCCGTGAAGTTGTACTCCACCGGATCCTCAGCCGTGATGATCTTCTTGTCCGGGCGATTCAATTCCTGCAGCGCTGCGTACAGAGTCGTCGTCTTGCCCGACCCCGTCGGACCGGTCACCAGAAATATCCCGTTCGGCCGCTTGATGATCTTCTGGAAGACCGCGTTGTCGTCCTCCTCGAATCCCAGCGCGGCGATACCCACTCGCACCGATTCGGGCCGCAGAATACGCAGGACGATCGACTCCCCGTGGTACGCCGGACACGCGCTCACACGAAAGTCAATCTGATCCCCGGCGAACTTCATCTTGATGCGCCCGTCCTGCGGGATGCGGCGCTCGGCAATGTCCATCCCCGACATGATCTTGAAACGCGTCGTCACCGCGCTCTGCATGTTCTTGGGTACGTCGTCCCGAACGTGACAGACACCGTCGATCCGATACCGCACGCGAACCCGGTCCGCCATCGGCTCCACGTGAATATCGCTCGCCCGGGAGCGAACGGCTTCGCCGATCACCAAGTTGATCAGCCGAATAATCGGCGCGTCCGCCTCATCCCCGTCCACCAGCCCCTTCACGTTCCCCTCGATCTCCATCTCCGGCGCGTCGTGATCGATGCTGGCCATCGTCTTGGACATCTCGTCCGTCATCGGATTGACGAACTTCTCGATGAAATCGCGCACCTTGTTCGGCGGCGCCAGGACCGGTGTCAGTTCGGTGTTCAAACGGAACCGGAGCACGTCCATCGTCTCCAGATCGAGCGGGTCGGTGATGACCACCTTGAGGCGCCCCCCCTCCTTGCCCATCGGAACCACGTTGTGACGGCGGATGATCTCCTCGCTCAGCAACGCCAGCGCTTCCTGATCCACCAACTGACTGTCCAACTCGACGAATTCCATCCCGAATTGAGTGGCCAGCGCCTGCGTCACCACATCTTCGTCCGCCAACTCCAGCTCGACGACCGCCTCGCCGATCCGCTTGCTGTGCTCCTGAGCGTACTGCAGAGCGTCCGCCAACGCGTTCGCGTTCAATGCGCCGGCTTCGAGCAGGATCTCACCCAGTTTCTTACGCTTGGCCATCAACCATCCTCACGCTGCCAGCCGATCGTCAGGGGAATCGGGCGCGACCGGGAGTCGACGCCCCCGCCGCGTTCCGGTCGGGCAATTCGCCGCTACGCGGGCAGCCCGGTAGTTTAACCCTCCCCGTCGCTTCCACGCAAGCGTAACGCATCCGTTCGCCGCATTTCCACTTCTTCCTAACATTTGAGCCGCGTTGACACGCGCACGCGCCGTTCGTACACTCCGCCCGGCACGCCAACGACGACTCCATATGAGAAAGGTCCCCTGCCGTGGCAATGACCATCAAGCATGTCTTCTTCTTCGGGAACGCCAAGGCGGAAGGTCGAGGAGACCAGAAATCCCTCCTCGGTGGAAAAGGCGCCGGCCTGGCCGAGATGACCAATATCGGACTCCCCGTGCCCGGCGGCTTCACGATCTCGACACAAGCGTGCGCCGAATACTCGAAACGGCACAAACGATGGCCTGAGGGGCTTGAGGACCAAGTTCAATCCAACCTCAAGAAACTTGAGCGCGCCTGCAAGAAGAAACTTGGTGACGACCGTGACCCCCTCCTCGTCTCTGTCCGCTCCGGCGCCACCGTCTCGATGCCCGGCATGATGGAGACGATTCTAAACCTCGGTCTGAACGACGTCTCCGTCGAAGGCCTTGCCAAGGCAACCGGGAACCGCCGATTCGCCCTCGACGCCTACCGGCGACTCATCATGATGTACGGCGCGACTGCCAAAGGCATCGACCGCCTCCGATTCGATGAAGCGTTCGACGAAGTCAAGGAAAAACGCACGCGGTCCCGGATGGATACGCCGGCCAATCAGGCGGTCAACGACGCCGACATAAACGCAGACGAACTCGCCGACCTCGTCGCCACTTTCAAGACCGTATACGCCGACGC
>JAJDDS010000183.1 GCA_029260195.1 Phycisphaerae bacterium | reverse complement strand
CGCGGCGCCGGCCCGCGCCGGCCACCGAGGCGCGAACACCCCGCGAACCCTCGCCGGCACCCAAGCCCACGACACCGAGCGCGCCAGCGCCAAAGGCTGCCGTGGAGCATCGTGGAATCGACGGCATGAAGCCCAAGCTTGGGGCTGGCCGCGTGATGGTGATCAACAATGTGGGCGACGACGAATGCCGAATCGCGGTCTTGTTCGAGAAGAAGCTGGAGGAGTTCTTCATCGAGCGGAGCAGCTCGGTGTCGCACGTGGGCAACATCTACAAGGGCGTTATCACCAACGTCGAGTCGAGCATCCAAGCCGCATTCATCGATTTTGGATTGCCAAAACAGGGATTCCTGCACATCTCCGACGTGCAACCGCAGTACTTCGGCGGAAGCACACAGGAGCCCGAAGGCGTCGGACGGAAAGTGCCGCGCCGCGACCGGCCGCCGATTCAGAAGTGTTTCAAACGAGGGCAGGAGGTCATCGTCCAGGTCATCAAGGAGGGGCTGGGAACCAAAGGGCCGACGCTATCCACGTATCTGTCCATCCCCGGCCGGTACATCGTCATGATGCCGGGCATGACGCGCCTCGGCGTGTCGCGGAAGATCGAGGACGAGGAATCGCGGCGCAAGATGCGGTCGGTTCTGTCGGAGTTGACGTTGCCCAAGGACATGGGGTTCATCCTCCGAACCGCGGGCGAGGACCGCACCAAGCGCGATTTGCAACGTGACCTGACGTACCTCGATCGTCTGTGGAAGCTGGTGGTCAAGCGGGTGCGATCCGCGAAGGCGCCGGCCGCGTTGTATCGCGAGTCCGACCTGGTGACACGCACGATTCGCGACGTCTTCACGGTCGACTTCGACGGAATCATCACGGATAACGAGACGACGGCCAAGCTCGCGCGCGAGTTCCTCCGCATAGCGCTCCCACGCACTTCGGAGGACGTCGTCGCCGTGTACGGTGGACGCGATCCCATTTTCCATGCGTATGGAATCGAGGAGCAGATCGATTCGATTCACGCCCGCCAGGTTCCGCTGAAGAGCGGTGGCAGTATCGTGATCGACCAGACCGAAGCCCTCGTTGCCATCGACGTCAACAGCGGGCGGCTTCGGAGCGCCGACGGCGAGGAAGAGACGGCGTTTCAAACGAACATCGAAGCCGCAAGGGAAATCGCCCGCCAGCTTCGGCTTCGGGACTTGGGCGGCTTGGTGGTCTGCGATTTCATCGATATGCGCTTCGATCGTCACAAGCGCGCGGTCGAGCGGGAGCTGCGGGACGATCTGAAGAAGCACAAAGAACGGGCACGCCTTCTTCGGATGAGCCAATTCGGGCTGATCGAGTTGACCCGCCAGCGACAAGGGCCATCGATCAAGCGGGGCATCTACTCGGACTGTCCGCACTGCAAGGGAAGCGGGCTCGTGAAAACGCCGGAATCGATGACCTTGCACGTATTGCGGAACATTCAGAAAGCCGTCCATCTCGTCAACGTACTCAAGCTCACGGTGATCGTCTCGGCGGACGTCGCCAACGAATTGCAGAACCGAAAGCGGAGCGTGATCCACGAGTTCGAAACCGAAACCGGAAAACGAATCTACATCCGGGCGGACAGCGCCTTCACATGGGACCAGCAGGAGTACGAGACTGAGGACAAGAACGGAAGGCGCAGCAAGCTGTACGTGGACGCGAACTGACGTGGAACTGCGGTCCGCGCAACGCCCCATGGGGTGAGCGCCCACCGAAGGGACGAAAACCGGAGCGGGAGGGATTCGAACCCTCGGTACAGTTTCCCGTACACCGCATTTCCAGTGCGGACCCTTAAGCCGCTCGGACACCGCTCCTTGGGCGAAACGCGACGACCTCGGGTCGCGCGGTCCGCGAATCTGTTTAAGGCAGATGCGATACTATACAGGCGTGCGATGCGCGGGCAAGCGCCGCGTAACCTCGCCCCGCGCGGTGCCTTGGCTGAGCCCGCCCGACGGGATTCCCTGAGACTGGCGGAGACGGGGGGGGCAAACCGCGATCGGAACCCGGGGGGCGCGATTCCTCCGCTGAGAGACGGCGAACCCGTGCTCCCGCGAAGGGCGGGGATCGAGGGACCTCCGATCGGTGCGGGTGGACCGGCGGCGGATGACCCGGCGCTTCAAAATCGGCGCGACCGTCGCGTCAGCGCGGGAATCAGGAGCGCGAACCACACCAACGTGGTCGGTTCCGGGGTGACGGTGATCGTAGCGCAGCCGAGCTCCCCGGTGATGGGCCAGTTGGCAAACACGGCGGATTCGGTGAAATCTCCCGCCATTTCGGGAATGCAGACTTGCGTGGCGTCGGTAACAGCCAACGCATGGAACCGCATCGTTGTTACGAGAAGGGCGTCCGTGTCGATCACTGGAGGATCCCCCAACCGCCCGAGCGCTGTGTAGAAGGCATCTCCGTCGTTGTTGGGGACACCCAGCGGCGGGTCGACCAGCCCGGCGTTGAGATCGTCCAGCCCGGAATCGTTGGGGAATCCCGATTGCAGCCACCCGTACTGCCCATCGTCGATGTGGCCGGCCAGCTCGAGGAAACCGGGGTCCCATGCGAGAATCGCTTGCAGACCCGAGATGGCGATGTTGTCGCCGACGGCGGCGACCGCGAAAAGACCGATCTCCGCGGTCTCGCCAACGCCTACGCTGAGCACATCGGGTCGCCACTCAAGGTCTACCACCCCCTCGCCGGCGCGCAATCCGGCGCTGGAGAACACCAAGCCAAGAATACAGAAGCCCACGGTGGACACGGATGAGCCGGACATGTCTCTCCCTCCTCAATCGGCGTCGACGGTCGGCGCACCACGCGTCGGTCGGCGCGGGGTGCATTGTACCGGCGCGGGGGGCATCGGTTCAAGGGGCTTCCTGACTGCGGTGGGGGTGATTGACGTCAGGCGACGGCGGATTGGTCGTCGGTCTCGAACTTGACGCTCACGCGGGCGGAGACGCCGGGCTCCTGCATCGTGATACCGTACAGTTGGTCGCCGATGGCCATCGTGCGTTTGGAGTGCGTGACCAGGATGAACTGCGAGTGGTCGAGGAACTCGCGAATAATGTCATTGTAGCGCACGTTGTTGGCTTCATCGAGTGCGGCGTCGACCTCATCGAGCAACGCGAGCGGCGACGGCCGGGAGCGGAAGATGCTCATCAGCAATGCGATGGCGGTCATTGTTTTTTCCCCACCGGACATGAGTGAGATGCGCTGAAGTTCTTTCCCCGGGGGTTTCGCCAGAATCTCGATACCGGACTCGAGGACGTCCTCGGGATTTTCGAGGATGATGTCGGCTTTGCCACCA
>JAJDDS010000182.1 GCA_029260195.1 Phycisphaerae bacterium | reverse complement strand
CTCCGTCCCTCCGTCCCTTCCTAACTCGATATGCCGATAGATATTCTCCAACACCACAATCGCGTCATCCACGATCATACCTGTGCAGAGGACGAGCGCGAAAAGTGAGACGGCATTGATGGTCACACCCAGCGTGTGCATGAAAATCAACGCGCACATAAACGAGAACGGGATGCCGATGGTAGCCAGAAGGGAGTTGCGCAGTCCCACGGTCCCCCAGAGACAGAGGAGGACCAATCCGACGCCGGTGACCAGGTTCGTGAGGAGTATTTTCATGCGACTCTTGATGATGTCGCTCGCGTCCAGACAGGTGGACAGGTGGATTCCCGGCGGGAGGGAAGCCTCAAAGTCGGCGATGGCGGCGTTGACGCGCTGGGCAACGAGTCGGGAGTCCGCCTCAGCGGTCTTCGCCACCCCGAACGCTTTGCATTCCTTGCCATTGAACCGGGCGAAGAATCGTTTCCGCTGGAAATCATCACGGATGACGGCGATATCGCGGAGGTAGACGTGCGCGCCGGTCGCGTGTTTGCCAACGGCGATGTCGCCGAGTTGCCGGGGAGTGAGCGCCTCACCAACCGCGCGGACGCTGTATTCGCCGTGCGCGTGCGGGAGCGTCCCCGACGGTTCGTTGAAATTGTATTGTCTCAGGACACCCGCCACATCGTCGAGGGTCATGTCGTGTTTTCGCAGGCGCTCGCGGTCGACGCGAATGTGCAGCTCGCGGTCGCGGATGAGCTTGTCGTCGATCTTGGCGACGCCCGCGATGTCGCGCAGGATAGGCTTGAGGTTGAGGACGGCTTCGTGGAGGGCGCCCTCACCGACACCCCCGGTGTCCTGCACCACCACCCAGAGGAGGGGAAAAATCTCACCCAGCGAAATGCGCGTAACGAGAGGCTTCTCCGCCGCCGGGGGTAAATCGGTGACGCGATCCACCGACGCTCGCAGTTGCCGGAACGCCGCGTCGAGCGCACCCGGAGTCAGATCCTCTCGAAACTTGATGCGAATAATCGATGCGTCGGGCTTGGAATCCGAGATGATCCGGTTGATACCGCGGATATCGGTGATCTCATCCTCGATCGGATCGGTGATAAGCCGCTCAACATCCTCCGCCGACGCGCCCGGCCAAAACGTGTCGACGGTGGCTTCGTCGAGGTCGACATCGGGATAGACATCCACCGGCATCAGCGAGATGACCAGTCCCCCGGCGAGGATCAACACCCCGAACAGCAAGTTCATCAACACGGCTTGCCGCAGCGAGAACCGCGCGATCGTCAATCCCTCCGTGCGTTCGTGCCTTCGTGCCTCCGTGCCTTCCCCCATGGTCATTCTTCCACGGCGCGTACGATGGACTGATGGGTGACCTGCTGCAGACCGGTCGTGATAACGCGGTCTCCCGGATCGACACCGCTGAGCACCTGCACGGATTGCATGTCCGACAGCATGGGCGCCGTCCGAATCGCCGTCCGGTGAGCGCGCTCAACCGTTTCGCCGTCCACAGCGCGAACAACGTAGCAGAACCGCTGCCGGTATAACTCGAATACCGCCATCCTCGGGACGACAACAGCCTGCACCGTCTCGACCGACGAGTCGGTCCGACCGCTCAACTCCGCTTGGACGTAGAAACCGGGGCGAAGCGCGTTGTCTGGATTGGGCACCTCGATCTCAACTTCGAATTTCCGGCTATCGAGCGTGGCGCGCGGGTGGATGCGCAGGACGCTGCCTCGGAAGACGCGATCGGGCAGCGCCGCGACCGCCATCGTAACCGGATCGCCCGGTTCGAACGCCACAACCTCGCGATCGTTTAGCTGCACGATGAGCTTGAGGCGACCGCGTTCGATGATGTCGAGAAGCGGTTGTCCCAGATGGGCATACTCCCCCTGTCGCGTGTGGATGCGAGCGATTCCACCGCTCATCGGCGCCCGGGTGGTCGTCTTCTCGAGCAGAATCCGCGCCTCCGCGACCGCCGCGTCCGCGTGCCTGCACATCGCCTGGGCGATCGCGAGGTCCGTCTCGACCTGGAGAACCTCGATCGGCGGTGCCGAGTCTTGCCGCTTGAGATGCTCCACGCGGCGGAGCTGTTCCTCAGCCAGCTTGAGCTCGCTCGCGGCGCGCTCAGCCTGTGCCCTCGCCCTCTCCAGCGCGACCCGATGGACGGAGTCCTCGATTCTGTACAACGTAGCGCCGGCGTCGACTTGGTCCGACACCTCGACGAGTTGCCTCTGCACGTACCCGGAAACCTGCGCGGAGAGCGTCAGCTCCTCGTACGGCTCGAGAAACCCCGACGCGCGGACGTCGGGCGTGACGTTCAGCATCTTAGCCGTCGCCACGACGACGGCGACGCCTTCATCAGGAACCGTCGGACCATCCGCCGAGGCGCGTTTCGTCTCCGCGCGCTGCCGCGCGGCGATTCCGGCGACGCCAAGAACCAAAGTGATGAGCAGAATGATGACGGTAACGGTGATGTTTCGTTTTGCGGACATGGCGGACGGCGTCATCGTGTTCGAGCAAGGTGCGTCTTTACCGTTCCGGTCACCACGGCTGAGCAAGCCTTGAGAAACGCACCCGGCCGCAGGCGTTGGCGCGGTCGTTCGGTGTCCGCGTACAAAGCGCCGATGGAATCGAAGATTCGTTCGTCGCG
>JAJDDS010000181.1 GCA_029260195.1 Phycisphaerae bacterium | reverse complement strand
GGATACTGTATGCACGGTCCACCTCGGAGCTTGCTGCTTCGGGCCGAATCTCTGCATCGGCGACGCCGGCGAAGCCGATTGTGTCGCCGGCGGCGGAACGTATCAGGGCGATCAGTCGGACTGCGGTGCGGCGTGCGTGTTTGAAGATTCCGGTGATCTCGACGGGGACGGTGACGTGGATGGGAACGATTTCATCGCGTTCCAAGCGTGTTTCACGGGCGACGGCGGCGGGCTGTTGGTTGGTTGCGGGGGGGCGGACCTTGATGTCGACGATGACGTCGACCTCATTGACTGGGGCGCGTTTCAGTCCTTGTTTGCGCCGGGAGATCCGCCCGCGCATCGATAGCGTCGTTTGCGTGCGCGGAGACGACCGCAAATACTCAGCCGGGCGTCACCAGCGACGTCCCCCCGCGATTCTGAGTTCCTCATCGTCGCGCTCGTCGTCAAGCCTCTTGCCAAATCGATCGCTTTGACCATACTCACGCTGGCCGGTTGAGATACAGGCGGACGCCGCGCGGGGGGCGTCGACGCGCCGTACTTGTTCCCAGAAAGGCTGTTGTGATGCCCGATTCCGATCTCGTGCGATTAAGGAACGACTCGTTGCTGGAGAAGACGGCTACAGGCATCGCCGTGGTTCTGCCGCTGGTCGGACTGATCGTCGCTATCTGGGGCGTGTGGGGTTGGGGATTCACGTGGGTGGAATTCGCCTTGCTGGTGGGGATGTATTTCGCGACGGGATTCGGCATCACGATCGGCTACCATCGCTTGTTCACCCACCGGTCATTCGAGACTTTTGGCGTCGTCAAGTTCGCCCTGGCCGTGCTGGGCTCCATGTCCGTGCAAGGCCCGGTGTTGCGTTGGGTGGCCAACCACCGCTGCCACCATCAGCACAGCGACCAGGTGGAAGATCCGCACTCGCCGCACCGCTACGGTGGCGGTTTTGTTGGCGTTTTGGCGGGTTGGTGGCACTCCCACATCGGCTGGTTGTTCGAAGCCGGCCGTCTGGACCTCCATCGCTATGTCGGCGATTTCCGCACGGACAACCTGGCGCAGAGCGTCAGCCGATTGTTCGGCCTATGGGTCGTGCTCGGACTGCTCATACCCGCGGCCGCCGGTGGCCTCGTGACCGGAACTTGGTTCGGAGTGTTCCTCGGGTTCCTCTGGGGTGGCCTCGTGCGCGTGCTTCTTGTGCATCATGTGACCTGGAGCATCAATTCGATCTGTCATCTGTGGGGGCGTCGTCCGTTCAGGTGCAACGACGAAAGCCGCAACAATTTCCTGTGCGGGCTGCTGGCGCTGGGGGAGGGCTGGCACAACAATCACCACGCGTTCCCTGTGTCGGCTCGCCACGGTCTGAGGTGGTGGGAATTCGACGCGAGTTTCGTTGTCATTCGTATCATGCAATGGCTGGGTCTCGCCTGGCGCGTTCAGGTACCGTCGTCGGACGCCATCGCGAGTCGCCTCGCGGAATGAGACCTGCGATGGTCAATCTCCACGGACGACGATCCGAGAGGCTTCTCGCGGGGCTGAACTACCGTGGACGCGGACGATTAGCAGTACAGTGTCGATTTAGTCACCCGGACGGAATGACACTGAACGCTCTCTGTTTGGCTCACGCGGGTCTACGACTTGCCTGCTCTCATCGGTTCACTGGCTTTCAATCGGCTCGTGTCTGATCGGACTCCTTATCTTGCCAGCAATCGGGATTTTTCGGCCCCGCGCGCGTGCCCTCTGAGCCTCTCAAACGGGTTCGAGCGAACCCTCGGCGCGCAGCTTCTCCATCGCGATCATCAGCTTTCTTATGTTGAAGGCCGTACATGCCCATAATTATTCGGTACGAACCTTGTCCAATCCGCGTAACTGAACTGCCGAAGCCCCAACACCTCCTTGATGAACCCGTAGGGGGTCTCGGCCAAGTGGGCGCGCCGCGCGTACGTCTTTTTCCCGGACTCCTTTTTCAGCCGCAACGCGACCTTCCGTCGCACCGCCTCATGCTGATCGTGCGAGACCGTCCGCTGCTTGCGCTTAACCCTTCAGGCAATCCGAAGCTAAACCACAGCCTTCGCACGAGCCGCACGTGTACACCCGGTACGCCGATGCCTCGCCGGTGTCGCGAGCCTGCATCTTCATGTAATCAAACGCCAACTCACGACCGAGTGGACAGTGGTAACAGTCCTTCTTTTCGTCATACACAAAGGCCGCACGATCCAACTTTTTGGTCTGGGCACGACGAGGCAGCTTCGCCCAATCCGCCTCGGCGACCGGCCGGGTCGGATCGGCACGCTCCGCAGGATTCTCATCGGGCAGTTTGGTCTGCTCCACGGGCATCACTGCTTCAATCCCGCGATCCGCCAAACCCGAAAGAATCGAACCCGTGCCAAACGTCGAATCAGCCAGGAATTGTTCAGGCTGTCGGCCGAAGGTAGATTCGATACGTTCGACCGTCGGGATCACCGTCTCGGCTTCCTTCATCTCATTGAGCACATCCGCATCCACGATCATCCTGCACGCACCATCCGCGGCAGCGATGGGATTGAAGTCCGGGGCATCACCGCCCTCTTTGTTCGGCATGATCGCCGAATCCGGATCAGCCACCGGAACCTTGACCGCGCGCTTCGAGGTGCTCTTACGCTTCGCACGCCGGGCGTCAGCCTTGTTGGCTGCCGCGAGGGCCTTGCTCAGCTTCGCCTGACGCTTCTTGAGTTCGGACAACTCCATCGGCAACGTGTTGGGCGAAACGTCAGCGCCAGAGCGGAACAGAAGAATCTGATCCCGCGGAAGGGGAGCTTGGTTCCATCCACTCATGACGGGTGCCTCCATGCCTTGCTGCGTATCGAAATCCGCGCGCCCAGTGTAGCTCCTCGGAGAAAACTTGATATCAAAAACCGTGCCAGTTAAATCGACGGGCCCTACGTCGCGAAGTCAACAGAGCCGCGACCGTCAGGGAGCGGACATCCGTGTTCTCAGCCCCGAAGAGCTGAGCATCCCTCCCCGCAGATTCATGCAACGTGCGACGATGCGTTCTACTGGTAAGCGAACCGCGTGGTCGTCTCCGAGAACGGATCGCCTTCAAGACACGTGCCGCGGGCTTCAGCCCGCGCGATCCCACCGCTACCGTGCGGCTTACCCCTGACAGCTCACGCCGTCCTCCTCTACCCCGAAAACACCTTCTGGAATCCCGCAAAGTCCTTCATGTCCACATCGACGTCGCCGTCGAAGTCAGCGGCCTCACAACCCGGCGCGATCGGCCCGCCGTCAGGACCGGTGACGCAACCGAAGAACGTCGCGTAGTCGAAGAGGTCAACGTCGCCGTCCTCGTCCATATCGCCCGCCAGAATCCCTTCGCATTCATCCGGACGCCCGTTACTGTTGATGTCCGTCGATTCACCACTAGCCACATCGCATTCATCCGGCGCGCCATTCCCGTTGCAATCATAACTGCTGCCGAACGGTATGATGTCGAGGCGGTCATAGGTCCCGTTCCCGTTGCAATCCACCTGACATTCGTCGGGAACACCGTCGGTGTCAGCATCGGCGCTCACACCCGAGTTAATGTCGCAGTTGTCCGGAAGCGCGTTCAGGTTGCAGTCAGCATCCCACCCCGGCCAGAACGCGATCCCCGTCGGCCGCACGAGGTTCGAGTCATTCCCCAGCACGTAGGATCGAACGAAGTTCCCCGTACGCACGTCGAACTCGAAGATGCGCGTGGTGTTCAGGTGCAGCGCCTGAACACGCGGCGACACGCCCGCGCCCGATTCGTTTCCGCTGGCTCCCGCGCCGCTGCGGGCGACGATCACGTTCCCCGTCGGCCCAATCCGGATACCCCATGGTTCGTCCAACGTCAGCGCGATATCCGTTCCGTTGCGATTGAACTTCCGGACGAACGCGCCCGTCGTACCCTCATATTCGAGCACCGCGTCGCTCGCGTAGCTGACCACGAGCAGGTTCCCGTCCCGTTTGAACGTCAGACCACGCGGCGAACTCAAACCACCGTTGTCCGCAACCTTGACGAACCGGTCAATGAACACGCCGCTCACTCCGTCATACTCGCGCACTTGATTGTCCGAGCCCGTGACGAACAGATTCCCGTTCGGACCGAACGCAAGACCGAACGGCTCCGTCAGTCCGCCCGCCCCAGGCGCGACAAAATCGCCGAGGAACGAGCCAGTCGCGCCGTCGTATCTCAGAACGGCGTCCGTCCGGAAGCTGCTAACCAGAAGATCGCCGTTCGCGTCAATCGCCATCCCAGCCGGAAGATCCAAACCGCCCGCGCCGGCCGCGACAAAGTCGTGACTGTACACACCGGTCACAGGATCGAAAGCCGCCACCCGGTCGTCGAGCCCACTGCTAACCAGAACCAGGCCGTCCGACGAGATGACAACATCCTGCCCAACGGCAATGTGCCCGGCGTCCGAAGTCTTCACGCGCACGCCGCTGGCTGCATGGAATTCGCCAAGCACGTCGAGCGTCTCGCCCGCCACCCAGAGATTGTGGGCGCCGCCGAGCTCGAACGCATCCGTCAATGCGTTGAAGTCGCAGTCCTCGCATGCGTCCGGAATCGTGTCGCGATTGATGTCCAGCGTCATGTCGCTCAGGATCTCGTTGTAGTCACTCACCCCACTTCCATCGCAGTCCGTGTCGCACGAATCCGGCACATTGTCTCCGTACAAATCCGGGCTGCCGCCCCCGATGTCCATGTCATCCGGAAGGCCGTTCCCGTCGCAGTCGGGTTCGCAATCGTCCGGGATCGCGTTGCCATTCAGGTCCAGACTGGCGCCGAGCAGAATGTCGACAGGGTCCAGAATACCGTTCTCGTTGCAGTCTTCGCATTCGTCCGGAACCGTGTTGCCGTTCACGTCGACGCTCACGGCACCGGCAATATCGATCGAATCCAAAACGCCGTTCCGATTGCAATCGTCGATAACGCAGTCGACCGACCCCACGTAGGATTCTATGATGTCCTGGATATCCGCGTGGAAGCGCACATCCTGGGACGCGTTGCCGCCCATGCGCGTCTGCCCGCAGT
>JAJDDS010000019.1 GCA_029260195.1 Phycisphaerae bacterium | reverse complement strand
CGCCGGCGGGGCGAACCGCGGATTATCCGCGCCGCGGGGGCGGGGGTCAACGCGCACGGAGGGGAGGGTTGCCCTGCGGTGTGCCGACCGGGCCGAGTTCTCCACTCGTCGCCCGCGTTGGGCACGAGCGCTTAGTATCTCCAACTGGTGATATCGGCGCCGGGCGGCGCGGTCTTCCCGATTCGCGCCATGATTCGGTCCACGTACATCTGATGGTAACGTAATCGGGAGATTCCGTTCGGACGCTCCTGATCGCCGTTCCAGCAATGCTCAGCCCGCTCACCGTAGTCGACTTCACCTGCATAGTGCGGATCGCGCGTGCTTCCGAGAAACGCCTCCGTCAAGTAGACGGCGTTGTTCAGGTAAAAGTTGTCCATCGTGCCGCAATAGAGATGGACTTTTCCTTGCAGCTTCGGCCCGAGCGTAGCCCAGTCCCGTTCCATGATGTGACGCAGGTCGTAGTTCTCGCGCCAATACTCAGCCACCGCTCGGTCGATCTCACCGGTTCGCTTGTCCCATATCCGCTTGGGGTATCCGTCAGCGCCGGCTGGGCTGTAGACCGCTTCCCAGATATCCCATTGCCCGCCGGATCGTGATTTCGTACCGAGCACGAGCTCAAGCAGGTTGAACTGTTCGAGTGTCGCGCCCACGTGTCCGAGCGCGTTGCGCTGACCGGGGCGCGGCGTGCGGCTCCAGATACCCTCGGCGAAATAGGCGTTCTTGTCACTGTAAATGTCGACCACCGTGTACGCCCGAAAGTCAATGGGGTCCGGGCAGGCTGCGAAGCAACCGTTGAACGCGTCGGGGTAGAACACCTGCGCCGCAAGCGCTTCCCAGCCGCCGGTTGATCCTCCGTACGTGAACCGAGCCCAGCCAGCACCGATGCCGCGAAATCGCTTTTCGACGAACGGGATCAGCTCGGTCATGATCGCGTCGCCGTAGGGTCCGAGATTCTCCGAGTTCACCGCGTACGAGTCGTCGTAGTAAGGATTCGCGTGTTGGATTTCGATGATGATCATCCGCGGCGTGTCGGGCCTGATCCAGTGTTTGTAGAAGTTGTGGGCGTGTTCCTGAACGATTCGGTTGTAGCCGGGTATGTCGAATCGCGTGCTGTGGACGGGCGCAACATTCAGGTCGGGGGGCGATTCGCGGAACCCGCCGAACGTGCGCGGGAAGTGCCCGTGATTGACGATTAGGGGGTACCGCGCCTCGGGATGCTCGTCATAACCGTGTGGGAGGAGCACGCAGGCACCCAGGTGCATCGGACGGCCCCAGAATTCGGTGAGGAGTTCGCTTGGGATCTTGATGTGCTTGATGTAGTTGGTGTCCTCGGGCGGCTCGATGCGTGGGAGAATCTGATCGAGGGAAATGCGGAGCGTCTCGCCGTTTCTCGGATCGAATCGCATGCGTCGGGGCGTGCTGTAGAGGTTGTCCGGTGCCCGGTTCCAGTGCTGCCCTTCGCCTCGGTCCATGGGTAGCTGCACCGTGTGCCCGTCCGCCCGGTGAAACGTCTCGTAGCGGTGAAGCAAAGCCTGCACCCAGTACTGCCCAGGGGGAACGTCGCTCAGTCGTTCAATCGGAAATCCCAAGGCCGAACTGCTGAAGATCACGTTGGACCCCGGCTTGATCGCCTCGACGTCCATGCCGAAGATCTGCTGACCCTCGGGACCGTTGTTGATTTGGAATCGCGGCTCCGCCGAACCGTCCGTCGAGAACATCAGGAGCAGGCGCCCGTCCAGTGGTGCTTGTGCGTGCTCGTCAGGAACGGAGACCGAGATTCGCGGTCCGGCGTTTTTGGCCGGCGAGGGTGCGTTGGTCGGCGACGAGACACACAGGGTTGCAACGAGGGGCCAAGCCAATAGATGCATCGGTGGATTCACTCCAAAATGGTCAGGATACGCGGGTCTTTATACCGTGCGAACCGCCTGGTCGCACCCGCATCTGCCACCGGGGCGTTTTCAGCGCCGGTGGTTTGGTCGCGGTTTCGATTCCCTAGCGGTCCACGCGATGACGCGACGCACCGGGCGCGGTGACCGATGTAGGATTCTGTCGCACGTCGCCCCCAACCTTCGCCGGACCAGCCGCCACCCTTTACATCCCCGTACGCCAAACGGTAGGCTGTCCCCCTTCGCACGAAATCGACGTTCCAAACTCACTGCCGAGGAGACACGACCGTGAAATTCGCCCCATCCCGAACCCCCGGCTTGCTGGCAGTCGCATTGACCATCTGCCTGCCGGGCTCCTCGCTTGCTCCTTTCTCCACAGGGCGTGCGCCCGGCGCTCCAATCGCCCGGAAGGAGGCGCGCGGAGTTCAGGCGCGGCGTCAACCGCACGCGGGGATGATTCGATATCCCGACATCAGTGCGACCCACATCACGTTCGTCTACGCGAATGACATCTGGCTGGTCCCGCGCGAGGGCGGATCGGCGTCGCCATTGGCCAGCCCCCCGGGACGGGAGAGTTTCCCTCGGTTCAGCCTCGACGGTGACACGATCGCCTTCGTGGGGAACTACGACGGAAACACGGACTTGTACACGATCGGCGTGGATGGTGGAGTGCCGACCCGTGTCACTCATCACCCCGCCCGCGAGACACTCTGCGATTGGACGCCCTCCGGGAAACTGCTCTACTACAGCAACGCTTTCGCAGGGTTGGGACGACAGGCGCAGCTACTGACAGTCCCCGCCCAGGGTGGTCTTCCGGACAGGGTCCCCGTGCCGTATGGTGCAAACGGCGCCGTCAGCCCCGACGGACGGTGGCTTGCTTACACACCGCACTCCCGCGATCACCGCACCTGGAAACGCTACCGCGGTGGAATGGCCACCGACATCTGGCTGTTCAACCTGCGCGACCACACGTCCAAGAAAATCACGGACTGGGAGGGCACGGATTCTCAGCCCATGTGGTCCGGGAAGGCGGTCTACTTTCTCTCCGACGCCGGACCCGAGCATCGCCTCAACATCTGGTCCTACGACACCGACACCGGAAAGCGCACCCAGATAACGCACGCCGGCGATTTCGACATCAAGTGGCCGGCGGTCGGTCCGGGACCGAGCGGCGCGGGAGAGATCGTCTACCAGCGAGGATCGAGCCTGTACGTGCTCGACCTCGCCGAACGGAAGTCGCGTCAGGTCACCGTCACCGTACCGGGTGACCGTCCGCGCATCCGCCCGCATCCGGTCGACGCGAAGAAGAACCTGATGAACTGGGACGTCTCCGCTACGGGCAAGCGGGCTGTGCTCGAAGCCCGCGGCGACATCTGGACCGTTCCGGCAAAAAACGGATCACCGCGCAATCTGACGCGCACCGACGGAACGGCGGAACGCGATCCGAGTTGGAGCCCAGACGGTCAGTGGATCGCGTACTTCAGCGACAAAACCGGTGAATACGAGCTCTACGTTACCCAATCCGATGGCAAGGGCGAGACGCGACAACTGACCGACGCGGGCAAGACCTATCGCTACAGCCCGACGTGGTCGCCTGACTCGAAGCTCATCGCCTTTACCGACAAGACCGGCGCGTTCTCGCTGCACGACATCGACAGCGCCGAGACCAAGGTCTTCGATACCGACCCGTGGTCGGGGCGCTCGCCCGTGAGCTGGTCGCACGACTCGGGATGGCTGACGTATGTCAAGAGCGGTGACAACCGGGCGACGTCCGTTTGGTTGTATGATGTCGAGACAGGCGAGCGTCACAACGTGACCTCGGGCATGTTCAACGATACTTGGCCCACGTTCGATGCTGCCGGCGATTACCTGTACTTCGCCAGCAATCGCAGATTCAAATCGCCGATCTACGAAGATGTCGGTTCGACGTTTGTGTATGCGAACACAGACATCCTCCTGGTCGTCCCACTCCGTGATGACGTCGGTTCGCCTTTCGCTCCCGAGAGCGACGAGGAGTCGTGGAATGGCAACGAAGATGACAGCGACGACGACTCGGACGACGATTCCGACGACGACGATTCAGACAGCGGTGACACAGACGACGACGATTCGGACAAAGACGATTCGGACAAAGACGATTCGGACGAAGGCGATTCCGACAAGGACGATTCAGACGACGGCGATGAAGGCGACGACGATGAGGACGATCAGGACGACGACGTTGAACCGGTGGAAATCGAAATTGAGAACTTCGAGCGGCGGGCGATTCCGATACCCGTCGACCATGGCGCTTTCACACGTCTCGCCGTCAACCACGAGGGCAAACTGATCTACGTCCGTCAACCACATCGCGGCTCTGGCGGAAAATCCGCCATCAAGATCTTCGATCCCGAGGACGACGAACACGAGGAGAAAACCGTACTCGAGGATGTCGGTGCGTTCGCGATGAGCTCCGACGCGAAGAAGCTACTGGTCAAGAAGGGCGACACCATGGCTGTCGTCGACGCAGCCGCGGACCAGAAGATGGAGGACACACTGTCGCTCGACGG
>JAJDDS010000180.1 GCA_029260195.1 Phycisphaerae bacterium | reverse complement strand
GGCGGCGCCGTTTTCCGGCGACCGGTCAGCGACCTTCGCGCTGCTCAACGGCATCGCACTCTACGGAGGGTTCGCGGGCTACGAGTCCCGCCTGAGCGCCCGCGACATCGAAATCAACGAGACGATTCTCAGTGGCGATTTGGACGGGAACGACTCGGGCGCTGGGAACGCCGAGAACAGCTATCACGTCGTTACTGCCAGCGGCGTGGACGCGACCGCCGTCCTGGACGGTTTCACGATATCCGGTGGAAACGCCACCGGCTTCCTGGGCTCGACTTTCTACGGCGGTGGCGTTTTTTGCGCGGGCAGTCCCACTATCAGTAACTGCCTGATCGTCGACAACGTCGCCTCCACCGGTGGCGGCATGATCGTACAGAGCGGAGGCTCGGACCCGCTAATCACCAATTGCGTCTTTCAGGAGAACTCAGGCAGCAGTTATGGCGGCGGCGCGTTCGTCGTTCTTCCCGCCCAAGCGAGATTCCAGAACTGCAAGTTTCTCGGAAACACCGCGAGGAACGGCGGCGGCATCTATGCGAATCTGGCGACCGTGTCGCTCACCAACGTGCTTATGGTCGGCAACGCCGCCGGCGCAGGCGGGAACGTCGGAGCCGTCAGTAACCGCGCCGGCACGCTGACCGTTACCAACAGTACGATCGTTGGCAACATCTCCGCGGGGGCCAACGCCGGGATCTACTCCGCAGGCGGAACCACGAACGTTACCAACACCATACTCTGGGGAAACACCGGCAGCGGAGGCTCCGACCAAGCCGCCCAGATCAACCAAGGCGCTACGATTTCCGTCACCTACTCCGATGTGCAGGATCCCACTCCCAGCACGGTCTATCCCGGCGTCGGCAACATCAACGACGACCCTGTTTTCGTACTCGACGCGACTGTCGGCGACTACGGGTCACTTTCTCTGCAGGATGGCTCGCCATGCATCGATGGTGGAGACCCCCTCGATGAACCGAGCGGTCTCGATCTGGCTGGTTTCATCCGCCTGTACGACTGCCGGGTCGATATGGGAGCGCACGAATCTCCGGGATCGGCGTGTTCGGTGCCATTTCAGGCGGCTGTTGGGTTCAGCTACGAGTCGATGAGCACGCGTACGAATCTCCAACTGAGTCAGGCGTTCGGTCCCGGCGATTATCCGCCCCGGTCGGCCAGGATTGAGAGTAGTTCCTCACCATTGATTACAAAGGAATCGAGTTACTCAGCGGGACCGTACCCCCGCCCGGATCGCCCCTTGCACCACGAAGTCATGGATCTCATCACGGGCAAACCGTTGATTCAGGAAGTCGACTTCGAGCTGGCATTCGGCGGCGCCGCGTTCAGACACGTCCGCACTTATGGAGAAAGCGTGGCCGATCATGGCATGCATTTGGTGGCGGACCACGGCGCCCTGTGGGACTGGAACGGCGTCCATTGGGCGATGAGCGAAAACCCGGTCTTGTTGATTGACGGGCATTTTCCCAACATCAATTACGAGGGCACGACCGACTCAACCGGACCGGACCAGCGCCGCTGCTACTTCATCCCGGACGCACACCACGCGATCCCGTTCATTTTCGACCCGTTCACCCTCAAGTACGTCGCGCCGCCGATGTTTGATGCCGTTCTCGATCATAACGGGCAGCTGGATCCGACCGACGGGTCTTGGACAACGCGCCCCACGGAGTTCTACGTCTGGCTTCACCGAGGGGCCATCAAGTACACGTTCGCGTCCCAATACGACGAACTTCGGAGCGGTGACCCGGGGCATTTCCATTCGACGCACGTTCCTTTCTGTGACTCAACTGACAACAATGCGCAGGTGGCGTGCGGCGATCCGAGTCAGCGCGGCGAAGACGTCTCTTTCACGGATGCGGCTGAGAATCCAGTGGACGAGTACCAGATGGGTGTTCCGCACTACGGATTGGTGCGGCGCATCTCAGATCGATACGGCAATGCAATGGAGTACGAGTACTGCGATCGAGGCGAGTTCGACTTCTGTGAGAATCCGAGCGGAACCTGTACGAACTGCAACAACTGCTCGATCAAAGGCCAAATCAACGCCATCCGGCTTCGGGCCGCGCCCACCTCGGAGGGCGGTATCGGCAAAGTTGTTTGGACGCTGGCGTACACGCATCGGAGTTTCACACCGGATCCGGGTCCCGTCGACGCGCCCGCACGCTTGTTCTTCAATACGCTTCACTCGATCCATGTCTACGAAGGAGATGCCGATTTGCCAGAGGCCTGTCGAACCATTGACGCGTCGTATTTTCAGACTGCGGCGGAGGCTCAGGCACCTCTCGATCCTCGCGCGGAAATCGATGCCATCGATGCGACGGACGCGGAGCGAAGCGGTATCAATCCGCCGCTCCCGGAAAGCTGGGTGACTAACGTCAAGTACATGTACGCCGATACCGCTATGCACGACAACGACCTGCTCGGACAGATGCTCATCCCCGTGGCGTGCGTTAACTGGGCGGGATGTTCGTCGTACAAGGACATGGACGGATGGCTGCTGAAGACAACGATCACGAGGCGGCTCACCAGCGAGACCGGGCAAACCGACCAGACGCAGCAGTCGTTCCGCCTCTATCGAACCGGTGGAACACAGGGCTTTGACCAGAGCGTCGTATTCGCCGACCACGGGTGGCTTTATTCCAACTTCTACGTGCTCGAGTCCGTTTACGAACCGGAGACGTTGGAGTTGATCATCAAGGCCATGCAGTTGTTGGGAGCATCGGACTTCGACGTGAACGATCTCTTCGATATCAGCGATTCGCAGCTTGTCGCTTTTCTG
>JAJDDS010000179.1 GCA_029260195.1 Phycisphaerae bacterium | reverse complement strand
CCTGCCTCACCGAACGCATCACAGCCTCGAGCGTCTTCACCGCCTGAACGTAGGCATACTCCGCCTTGGCGATCTGTGCTTGGTTCTGATCGAATAACGGAAGTTCGAGCGACACGGCTGGTCCGATCGTGAAATCCGTATCCTCTTCGCGATCATCGACGGTCGGGAACGCGAACCCCGCACCCCCCAGCGACGACCGCACCGCCTCGGCGATCGGATTCCCGTCGTCCGAACGCGTCCGAGCCCCACGCTCCAACTCGAATCCCAGCTCGATCCTTCGGAAGATCCGCCGTCCTTCGAGTTTCAAGATCGAAGCCGTGTCCTCGACCGCCTCGCGCGCAGCCAGCAGGTCCAGTCGCCGGTCGGATGCGATTTCGAGCAGACGGCCCGCTGTCGGTGTCGCATCCGGTGGACCAGGAAGCGCGGCGTCGATCTCCAGCGAGTCAGGCGAACGTGAAAGCCCGAGCAGCGTCGCCAGCGCGCTTCGGGCTTCGAACGCCGCCAACCGCGCCGATCGAAGCCCCAACTCGGTCTCGCTCAACTCCGTTCGCAGCAAGTTGACGTCGACGTCCGACCCCACTCCGGCCTCGCGCCGCGTCCGCGCTATGTCCAGCAGACGCTCGACGACCCCCAAGTTCTCCCCCAAAATCGCCACCAGACGGTCCGCCGCCACCGCATGGTAGTAGGCTGATTTTGCGCGCGCCGCCATCTCCGCGATACGAGCCGCCGTATCCAGAATCACCCGGTCGAGCACCCGCTCCGCGGCGCGCTGCCGTAGCGGAATCTGCCATATCTCCGCGATGTTCTGCGCGACCCCAGCCTCCAGATTCGCCAAACCGCCACCGGCTGGCAAACGCAACGACGCGCCCAACGACGGATTCGACAGCAGCCCCGACTGCACGACGTCCGCCCGCGCCATCCCCACGTCCATCAGCGCCGCCTGAAGCGACGGTTGGTTCAGCAGGCATACCGCCACAGCCTCGTCCGCGGTCAATCCGTCAGCCAGAAGCTCCTCCACCTTCCCCGCGACCACCGCGTCATCCCCCGGGTGATACGCATACTCGTGCCCCGTCGCACCCTGGACGTGCGTCGCAACTCGGTCGTAATCCGTTCCCGGATTCACCGTGACGCATCCCGCCATCGTCGCACAGGCAGCCACACTCATCAGCGCGCATTGGCGCATTTGTACCATTTTCAAATCCTCTTCCGGGCTGCGGACACGACCCCGCCATTCGGAGTCCCGCGAATCACCTGGATCAGTTGTTCAATGAGAACGATCGCGACGTAACAACCGCGCGCCATCGGCGCGTCAGCCGATCAGAGCAGCAAGGAGTGATTGAGCGTGAGGATGCGTGCGGTGGTCGAAGAAGATGCGAGGCAAGAGTCAACGCGCCCCGACGCGCATGGCCCGTCCACCGACGCCGTGGTGCAGCCCGCGATCGATATTGACACCGGCGCCGTCAACCAAGTGGATGTCGGCGAAGCGGCGGACGACGTCAGCCGTCGCTGAGATTTGGCGTACGGTGTGGTCAAGACGACCAGCAAAGTCTTCCACTCGTCGACCGTCGTACACGCGGGATCTTCGTAGCGATGACCATGATCGCTGTGGGCTTCGTCGACATCGTCACCAACGCCGGACCCCAATGTGTGAAAGTGCAGCGCCTCCCCACGATGCTTGTGAAGCAGGATGGCCCCGTCCGAAATCGGCGCGAGCACAGCCGCCGGCAGTACAGCCAGCGCCACCAACGCACGCGCGGTTCGACAGGTCCAAAGCGCCATCACAACATCCCAGCCCCGGTTCGTTGACCCCGGTACATCGGCGGCAACGACCGAGCACATTGAGTTCAATCCACACCTTAGTACGATCGGTGTACCAAGGTCAACCCTCGACCGCCTCCTGTTACCGTGGCGATACTTTCCCGGCGGCTCCACCCGTGCCGACGCGGCCGCCGCCTCCCGAAACGCCCGGCGTGGCGTGGTTGGGATTGCTTGTTTCGCGGCGTCGGCTACAAATGGAATCCCCGTGAAAGCGACAAAATGCCCCATGCTTTGATTCGACTCATCGACGATTGGCTCGGCCGCGAGCGGTCCTGCGCCTGCGGCCGGACGCACGCGGTGACCACGCGTGTCGCGCGATTCGACGACCGCGCCGGGTCCGCGGTCGTCGAGTTTCTGAGGTCGCTCAACGGCGTGATGTCGGCGCTGGTGGTCGCCGACGCCCGGACGGCCCGCGTTGCCGACGCCGTCGCATCTACATTGTCGTCGGCTGGAGTCCGCGCCGGCGGGCACGTCTTCGGATCCCGCGCATCCGGTTCCTTGGTCGCGGACGAACGCTCGGTCGCCACGCTCGACAGTGCGGTCCGTGACGCCCGCCCCCAATGTCTGGTCGGGGTCGGTTCGGGAACGATCAACGATCTCTGCAAGACGATCGCCAGCGCCCACGCCGTCCCCTACGTCTGCTGCCCGACCGCGGCGTCGATGAACGGGTACACTTCGACGGTGGCGTCACTGAAACGCAGTGGCCTCAAGGTAACCGATCCGGTCCGAGCGCCGGATGCCGTCATGGTCGATCTCGATGTCATCCGCCGGGCGCCCGCGATGATGGCCGCAGCCGGTGTCGCTGACTTGCTCAGCAAGTTTGTCACCGCAGCGGACTGGACGCTGGCGCGGATGATCGAAGGCGGGTATCACTGCGATGTGCCGGCGAATATGGCAGCGCGGGCGACCGACGCCGTGGTCGACGGTCTCGACGCTATCGGCGAGGGCTCGGCTGAGGGCGCCCACACGGTGTCGGCCGCGCTGATTCTGTCGGGGCTGTCCATGGCGGTCGCAGGCAGTTCCGCGCCGGCGTCGGGGGCCGAGCATCTCATTTCACACTACTGGGATATGTGCGTTCCCGATGCGGCCGGTGTGCGATTGCACGGGACGCAGGTCGGTGTCGGCACGCTCATTTCCGCGACGCTCTACGAGATTCTGCGCGAAGTCGATCCCGCGACCATCGATCCCGCCGCCGCGGCCGGAATAGTGTCACCCATTGACACTATTGAGGCGGATCTCGGCGATCATTTCGGCGATGCAGCCCCTGCAGTGATCGAGCAGGCGCGGCGGAAATACCGCACGCCCGTCCAAGTTCACGCGCGCGCCGCGGTCATCAAGGATCGCTGGCCCGCCATTTGGGCGACCGTTGCACCCGCGCTCAAAAGCTCGGCGGAGATTAGAGAGTTGCTCCGTCGGGTGGGTGCGCCGACGACGCTGGATGAACTCCACCTCGCGTTTGACGACGGGCTGAACGCGCTGCGCTGGTCGCGCCACATTCGTGCCCGCTACACGGTGTTCGATTTCGCATCCGACATCGGACTCTTCGGCGCCGACCGGCGTCTGGCGTTGCTCCGCCGCAGTGGCGTGATCGCGGGATGAGGTTTTGTTCTGGGTCGTTTGTCTTTGCTCCTCAAGGCCGCTCAGGCGTTTTGGGCTGCGGCGCAGCCAACGCGACGGCGCGGAAAAAACGTGTGATGTCCAACGGGCGGATGGTGGCGTCGTCCTGCAGTTTTCCCACGAACTCCTCAACCAACTCGTTGAATCGTGCTTGGCGATAATGCTCCACGAGCCGTGGCTGGAGTGATCTGAAGTCCGGCTGCTCGCCGGCGTCGATCGCGGCTGCCTGAACAATGAAGAACGCGTCCGGCGTTTCGATGATATCACTTGGGGTTGAAGTGTCTGGCAAGGTGAACAGCGCCTCGACAGCCGGGGCGAGGCGCTGGCGGACGCCGTCCCGGGTTACCCAGCCGAACCGCCCGCCGCTTTTCTTGTGCCAACCGGTGGAGTGCTTAGCGGCTTCATCAGCGAAGGCGCCCCCACTGGTTATTCCGGCGCGCGCCGCGCGGGCGTCTTCGAGTGCCGACTCGCGGCACTTTCGCAACGTGGTGGCATCGGGGTGTGTCACGCCTTCGGGCATCTTGGATTCCTTGGCGATCTCGATGATGAGCATATCCCGGCGCGGTGGTTTGGTGAGGGCGTCTTTCTGTGACGCGTAGGCGCTCCACAACTCGTCGCGTGTGGGATCGGAGATGCGGCGATTGATGGTCAACTGCAACCAACGTGTGATGACCAGCTCACGGCGGAGTTCCGCTCTTCTGTCGGCGAGGCTTGACCCGCCCTGGGCGAGCGCGCGCTCGAACCGGGCCTGCCGCCCGGCGAAGTCGCGGTTGACTTGTTTGCGAATTTGCTGATCGACGAGGTCGGCGATGTAGGACTCCTCCTGTTCCGTGAGGTCTTTGGACGCTTCCTGAATGAGCAGCGTGTCGCGGGCGAGCGTTCGGACGCGTGCCTGGATCGCGTTCACGAGGTACCGCCCGTACTCGGCGGGCGGCATCCGTCGCGCGCGCTCAGCGAGGTCGTCGCGGATCGGCTTCAGGACCTGATCCACGCCAATCCGATGATCGTTGATGGCCAAGACCGATACGGGAGAACCGTCTCCGTCCGGTGCGTCCAGCGCGGCGTCGGCGGGCGTGATCGGTTCCTTCCCGATGAATCCCGCCGTTGTGGATGACGGCTCTTCGGAGCGCTCCACGGCGCGCGTGAAGGCGTTAGTGATACAGCCGCCCGGCGGTAGCGCGGTCAGCAACAGAAGGCCGGTAACTCGTGCTCGCATGACACCACTCACGACCATCGGCGAACGGACCCGTCGACCACGCGTGCGGGACCGGTCCGTTCGTCGGATCACGCGCGCTCGCCCGCATTCGCGCCGGCAACGAGAACGACGGCACGAACGGCCGGGCGAGGTTAACCGGAACACGCCGTTCGACCAAGTGCGGGGTTTCGCCTTTCGACGACGACGACTATGATCGCCATCCATGGCCACCATGGAGTACCGAACCGCCGGCGAGTCCCACGGGCAGAAGCTCGTGGTTCTCATGGAAGGGGTGCCGGAAGGTGTCGCGGTCGATACGGAAATGATCGACCGCGCGCTGCGCCGACGGCAGGGGGGGTACGGACGCGGTGGCAGAATGGCGATTGAAAAGGACGTGGTCAACGTGACGTCGGGCGTTCGTCTTGGAAAGACCATGGGTTCACCCATCGCCATTGAAATCGCCAACAAGGACTGGCGCATCGACGAGGCGCCGCCGGTCCACCGGCCGCGTCCCGGTCACGCGGATCTCGCGGGAAGCCTCAAGTGGCTGACCACGGATTGCCGGACGACTCTCGAACGAGCGTCGGCGCGCGAAACGGCCGCGCGTGTCGCGGCTGGCGGTGTCGCGAAATGCCTCCTCGGTGTCTTCGGTATTCAGGCCATCGGATTCGTACGGTCCATCCACGGAGTTGAGGCTGTGATCGACTCCGCGTGGACCCCGGATGATCTGATCGAGCGGCGCGATGCGAATGAAGCCTACTGCCCGGACGAGTACGCCGCGCGCCGGA
>JAJDDS010000178.1 GCA_029260195.1 Phycisphaerae bacterium | reverse complement strand
GGTTGGTCCGAGCGAGACCTGACCGTCGCCGCCGATGGCCACCACGCCGTCGCGCCGCACGCTCAGCGCCCTCGGCGTCATTCCGTTTCGCCGTCGGTCACCGCACCTCGTCAGTCGCCAGGTCCCCCCTTGGACGGCACCCAGTTCCCCGCCGGCGACCGCTCCAGCCGGATCGTCGGAAAGTGTTTGCGAGTCAGCTCGGAATTCGACCCGTCGATGCGGAGCACGACGCGTCGCGTCCAATCGATCTCGACCCGGTCCAACGCCAGCGCGAACCGAGCCACCCCCTCCGTCTCGATCACGAGTTTGTTGGATTCCCCGATGAACCGCCCTGTGGCCCATCCGCCCTCGACCCCGTCGCGCAGGCTTTCCACCCGAAGCCAGCGATCAGCCCCGACCTCCCCCAGGTCATCCACCTCGCCCGGAATGTCCGACGGCTTAGATGTGGTGGGCTCGGATGGCGGGGGCGCTTCCGAGCTCGGAGCGCCTGCGACGGGTGCCGCCCCCACCGTGCCGTTCACCACCGGATCGACCGCAGCCGGTTCCGCGCATCCGCCGACGGCGGACAGCGTGACTCCGATTCCGGCACACGTCAGCCAAACCCCAACCCGGCGCCGGCGAGCGGCGAAATCACGCTTCGGTTTGCCGATTCGGATCATCGAGCGCCTCCTGGCTGCGACGATAGATTTCGCCGCCTTCGCGGTCAAGGCGGCCGCTCCGTTGCGAGTCCGGCTGGCTTGTTGTACCGTCTGGGCGATTCGGAGGATGCGACATGACAGGCGATCGGCGAAGACGGAAACTTGTTCGATCCACCACGATCCTGAGCGTGCGGCGTGACGGCTTGGTAGCCATCGGCGGCGACGGTCAGGTCTCGCTCGGACCAACCATCGTCAAGCACGACGCCACCAAACTCCGCTCGTTTCAGGACGGCAAGGTCTGGTGTGGATTCGCCGGGGCAGCCGCAGACGCTTTCGCCCTCCTGGACCGATTCGGCGCCAAGCTCGACGCCTACAAAAACAACGTCCGCCGCGCCGCGATCGAGCTGGCTAAGGAGTGGCGGGCCGACAAGGTGCTCCGCCGGCTGGACTCGCTCCTCGTCGTCGCCAGCCGCGACTCGTCCTTGATGATCAGCGGCGCCGGCGACGTCATCGAGCCCACAGACGGCATCATCGGCGTCGGCTCGGGCGGGATGTTCGCCGTCTCCGCCGCCCGCGCGCTATCGGCTGAGACGACGCTCTCCGCCCACGACATCGTCGAGAAATCGCTGCACGTCGCAGCCGACATCTGCGTTTACACCAATCACAGCATCACCGTGGAATCGATCGAGTGATCGCTACTCACGCCACATGACCCGAAAATGAAGAATCTAGTACCCAAGGAAACCGTCGCCGCCCTTGATCGCTACATCGTCGGCCAGGACGACGCCAAGCGCGCCGTCGCCGTGGCCATCCGAAATCGATGGCGCCGCCAGCAACTCCCCGAGGGAATGCGGGACGAGGTCGGTCCCAAAAACATCATGATGATCGGCCCCACCGGTGTCGGCAAAACCGAGATCGCCCGACGTCTGGCGTCGCTCGTCGAAGCGCCGTTCGTCAAAGTGGAAGCCACCAAATACACCGAAGTCGGCTACCACGGGCGCGATGTCGAGAGCATGATCCGCGACCTCCTCGATCGAGCCATCGACATGGTCCGCGCCGAAATGGCCGAGGTCGTCCGCATCGAGGCCGAACGGCTGACCGAGGAGCAACTGCTCGACACCCTCATGCCCCCGACCGAGAGCACCACCACCGACGTCGGCGACGAAGCGGCTGACCGGCGTCACCGCAGCCGAGAGAAAATGCGCGTCCGATTGCGCGAGGGCGAATTCGAAGACCGAGTCGTCGAGTTGACCGTCTCGCAACGGTCGGCGCCGCCGGGGATGTTCGCCACGTTTGGTGGCGACGGAATCGATCCGGACATGCAGAATTTTCTCGAGCGCATCGTTCCCAGCCAGCCCAAATCCCGGCGTGTTCCGATCCGCGAAGCACGCAAGATCATCCTTGACGAGCAATCCGACAAGCTCATCGACCCCGAGAAGGTCAACGAGATGGCCATCCAGCGCACCGAGAGCGGCGGGATCATTTTCCTCGACGAGCTCGACAAGCTCGGCGCCACCGGCGGCGCGCACGGCCCCGACGTCTCGCGCCAAGGCGTGCAGCGCGATCTGCTCCCGATCGTCGAGGGGAGCACGGTCAGCACACGCCACGGGCAGTTGCGTACCGACCACATCCTGTTCATCGCGGCCGGCGCGTTCCACGGTTCAAAGCCCGCGGACCTGATGCCCGAGTTGCAGGGCCGATTCCCGATCCGCGTCGAGCTGGCCGACCTGACCCGCGAGGATTTCCTGCGCATCCTCACCGAGCCGGAGAACGCCCTGACCAAGCAACAAATCGCGCTCATCGGCACAGAGGGCGTCAAGCTCTCGTTCACGCCCGGTGCCGTCGAGGCCATGGCAGAGATCGCTGCCCAGGTGAACCAGTCCTCACAGAGCATCGGAGCACGCCGCCTCTACACCATCATGGAACGGGTCACCGAGTCGCTGTCCTTCGATGCCAGCGAACGGTCCGGCGATTCGGTCGAGATCACAGAAGCCTATGTTCGGGATCGTCTCACCGAGATCACAGCCGACGAGGATCTAAGCCGATTCATACTGTGATGGTCTTCCAGTCGAATCCGCCGAACTGCGCGCTTAAGCCGCCCCCCCTGATCGATTGTGAAGCAAGAGGTTAGCAGTACAGCGCAAAGTTTACAGAGCCGCGACCGTCAGGGAGCGGACATCCGTGTTCTCGGCCCCGAAACGCAGCGCGCCGCTCCCCGCGGACCTCTGCGAAGTGCGACATTGCGCTGTACTGTTAGGTGCTCGGCGCGTTCATGGGACAGTCCTCAAGTTTGAATTACCTTTGAATTACCATTGATCCGAAACCCGGAAAAATGGTAAAGTGGCACGGGCACGGCGGGCTCGCGGTCTGCGGCCGCAAGTCGTATCCCGGATCGCAGTGCGCATGGCGAATTGCTGCATGTGACTCAGCGTCGCCTGCGCCCGCATCACGCGATCCCGCGCGACGACGCACGTCACACATGTGGGAGAACAAAACATGAAAACGAGACACACGGTATTGGGCACCCTTGCTGTCGTTTGCATGACGGCTCTTGCCGGGGGCGCCAGGGCCAGCGCGCATAACTGGGTAATATAGGGGGTCTGGCGCGATGGTTGACCGTCGGTTATCCTCGGTGCTTGCTTGCCGCATGGTGTGGCAAGGCGCCGATACACAGGAGTTTACCGATGGCGAACAAGACCGTGTCCCTACATTCCGTTGTCAGACACTTTGAATCGCTGCCAGACCCGCGACATGAGCGTAACCGCAAGCACCTGCTTGTCGATGTGATTTCGA
>JAJDDS010000177.1 GCA_029260195.1 Phycisphaerae bacterium | reverse complement strand
AGACCCAACGTCCGAACTCCTCTGCGGCCAGGAAGTTCCACCCGCTCGCAGCCGACACCTCTTCCCATCCGGCGCAAAACGACGAATAGCAGTAGGCTTGTATCGCACCGGCGAGCAGCGGCGGGACGGGCATGCCCATTCGGTCTTCGATGTCCTGGCGCAGCGTTTTCTGGTCCAGGTCGATGATCCACTGGTTGTCCTTCCCCTTGGGCAGCGGGATGTCAGGGTACTCATTGTACGCCATGTTCTGGACGACTTCGGCGTAGCGCTCGAACGCCTTCACGTCCGCGGGTGACTGGCCGGCGCCGGTCCAGAAGTCCTCGATGACCTTTCCGCCGAGTTCGATCAGGTCGTCGCCCTCATGCACGCGAACGACTTCGGGCAGCCCGAGTTCGGTGTAGAACGAATCCAGAAACGTTCCCTCGTCCGGCGTGATGACGTAGGCTGTGCCCAGCGAGTACGGCGTTCCGCGCCAAAACTCGCCCTGCGCAACGCCCCCGAAACGATCGCGCATCTCCAGAAGCACGGTGTTGTGATGGCGCAGCATGTACGCGGTCGTCAGGCCGGAAAGTCCACCGCCGACGACAACCACATCCACCTCTTCCGCGGGCGCGGGTGGCTCGCCGCCTTTGAAACAGTTCTCGCATTGGTGGAACGGGAAACCGTCGGGGTAGACGTCGCCGGTGAACCAATCGGAAAACGGCAGACCGCCGATCATCGTGGACTTTGGGTGGGGCGGGACCGACGCCATCGGCGCCGAGTTGAGGGATTTGCCCGTGCCCACACAAGGCGTCCGGTCGTGTGTAATGCCCAGACCGCGCTTGGCGAGCATCCCGATGGCGGCTGCGCTCATCCCCTGGCGCAAGAATGTCCGTCGCGTTTGCATGCGGGCGATCCTCTCAATGTTCACCGGTCCATGGCTTGCGTCGACACCGCCCCCGATCATATCCATTCGTCGCGCCAAAACCAAACGGGTTCGGCGTCGTGGCTGGTCGATTCAGCCTCAACGCAATCGTTTGATCTCACCTGAATCGAGGCGGCGGAAGTAGTCCGTCGAGGCTGCGATCAGGCGGGGCATCAGAATCAGGATTGCGGGAAGGTTGCAGAGGACCATCAGCCCGCTGGTCCCATCCGAGAAGTCGTACACGGTCGAGAACTTCTGCAACACCATCCCCAGGAACACGAACACCACGAAGATGAATTTGTAGGGCAGTATGGCGCCGGGTCCGAACAGATACTCCGCCCCCTTCTCGCCGTAATAGGACCAACTGATCATGGTGCTGAAGGCGAACAGACAGACCCCCACGGTGATGACCCACTTGCCCATGTTCGAGAAGCCGGTATCGAAGGCGAAGCGCATCATCTCGGCGCCCTCGAGGGTCAGATGCACCGGCATCCCGGGTTGCAGCTTCGCCGGTTTGTCTTCGTCTCCATCGTCGGCTTGGGTCGCGTCGAGGACGATCGCGGCGACGTGTGACCAGTCGGTCGCGTCGGTGGGGCGGACCTCGATCGCGGGGAGCGGAAGTTGCTCCGGCTTGTCCGCGACCGTCTCGGCGAACTTCGTCTCGACGTAGACCGACAGTTTCGTTCCGCCGCGGATGTCGCGAAGGTAGGCTTCGCCGAATCGCGCTTCGAGTTGCGGATCCGGGGCGACAATGACGTGATCGCCTTCGACGGATGCCACGGTCCCGACACCGGGGCGGTTCCAAACGCCGGTCATGAGCAACACGAGGGCGCTCATGGTGCAAATGATGAGGGTATCGATGAAGGGTCCCATGCCAGCCACGACCCCCTCGCGGATGGGCTCGTCCGTCTTGGCGGCTGCGTGGGCGATGGCGGCTGACCCTTCGCCGGCTTCGTTGCTGAAGCAGGCGCGACGCAATCCCCAACTGAACGCGACCCAGAACGTAACGCCGACGAAGGAGCCCTCTGCGTTGGTCGACTTGAAGGCCGACGTGACGATCAGCGACAGATAGTGGGGGATGTCAGAGGCATGGGATACGAGGATGTACATCGCACCGAGCACGTACGCGACGCACATGACGGGGACGAGCTTGCTGGCGACCTGTCCGATGCGTTTGATCCCGCCGATGATGACCATGGCTACGAGGATGGATACGACGGCGGCGCCGAGGTATCGCGGGACGTTGAAGTTTCGTTCGAGGACGTCGCTGACGTTCCAGCCCTGAAACATGTTCCCCCCGCCGAAGCTGTTGAGCACGGTGGCGAATGCGAAGAGCACTGCCAGGGCTTTGAACAGCACCCAGGCGATGTTGCCCTTGGCGCGGAGCGGCTCGACGAGTGCTTTCTGGATGTACCACATCGGCCCGCCGCGCACCTCGCCGCGCGCTCGTTCCTTGGCGCCGGGTCCGGGCGGGCGTTCGCCTTTGTACTCGAGGGTCCGGTCTTCGGCGTCTGCCTCCATGAGCGCGGGGGCGCCGGGGTCGGGGACGTCGCGAATGTCGCGGTACATGACCGCCAGTGAGCATTCGGCGAATTTCAGGGCCATGCCAAAGAGGCCTATGACCCACATCCAAAACACGGCTCCGGGGCCGCCCAGAGAGACGGCGACCGCGACCCCGGCGATATTGCCCAGCCCGACCGTCGCGGACAGCGCGGCGCATAGGGCTTGGAAGTGGGATATGGCTCCGGGATCGTCGGGGTCGTCGTATTTTCCGCGAACACAGTCGAGCCCGTGGGTGAGCACCCGCCACTGGGCGAACTTGGTGGCGATCGAGTAAGCCAGCCCGCACCCGAGCAGCAGAAGGAAGAGCGGCGTCGACCACACGAGATTAACGAATGTGCCAGCGATATCGCTGAGGGCTGTCGCGACGAGCATGGGGGGCTCCGAAATATGGGGAATCGGGGGTCGGCAAATCGGCCTGGAGGATTGTATTGCGGGTCGTGCTTTCCGCAACCGGGGCGCTGGGGGGAGGAGGGAATCGGGGTGCATGACACTATCAGCGGGTGCCCCATTCTT
The DNA here is from genome assembly GCA_029260195.1 of Phycisphaerae bacterium. Lineage (GTDB taxonomy): Bacteria > Planctomycetota > Phycisphaerae > UBA1845 > UBA1845 > OFTM321. Next base: position 3,463 of record JAJDDS010000177.1, on the reverse strand, counting down.
CGCCGGAGGCGAAGGGTGGTGGACGGCATGGTCTCGCGCGCTTTCGTCCCCCATCGCGTCACCAGACCCTTGCACTTTCAAAAAGTCGCGTTGGGCGGTGACGCGAAGAATGGGGCACGCCAATCTGGCTCCAAGCCGCCGGAAGTGTCATGCGCACTGCCGACATCCGCGCGCCCCCGAGCACTTGTGTCCTCCGCGGCGTGTCCTTAAAATCACTCGCTTTGGCGCGAGGTTGTCGGTTTGTGAATCGACTCTCCCCAGGTGCAGACGGCGTGGGCGACCCCGCCACGAGATTCCCAGAGTGGAAGGGTCCGGATCGGTGGATTTGGAACAACTCAATTCCGAACTCGACACGCTGCGGTCCAAAACCGCCGCCGCGGTCTGCGACCTCACGTCCATGGACGAGGTCCGTCGGCTCGAATCCCAAACCACCGGAAAGTCCGGCACGCTCGGCGGCATGCTGGGGGGCATTAAGGAATACCCCCCCCAGGAGCGAGGCCAAGTCGGCGAAACGCTCAACCAAGCCAAGGGTGAGCTGGCCGCACTGTTCAAGAACGCCGCCGATCGCATCCGATCGACCGCCGCAGCCGCCGAAGCCTCCAAAGCGTCGAGCTACGACCCGTCGCTCCCCGGTGCGCGACCACCGCTCGGCACGTTTCATCCCGTCACCCTCGTGCAGCAGCAAGTCGAAGACGTCTTCCAACGCCTGGGATTTCTGGTCGAGACTGGAACGGAGATGGAGACCGAGTACTACAACTTCGAAGCCCTCAACATCCCCAAACTCCATCCGGCCCGCGACATGCAGGACACCTTCTGGCTGACAAACGGGAAACTCCTTCGCACCCACACCTCGCCGGTGCAGGTGCAAGCCATGGAGCGGCACGGCCCGCCGCTGCGCGTGATTGTCCCGGGGAGGTGCTTCCGCTACGAGACCATCGACCCGTCTCACGAGAATACGTTCCATCAGGTCGAGGGGCTGATGATCGACAAGCACATTTCGATCGCCAATCTGATCGCAATGATGAAGCTGCTGCTCCGCGAGGTGTTCGGCCGCGACCTGAAGGTACGCCTGCGGCCGGGGTATTTCCCGTTCGTCGAGCCCGGGTTCGAGCTGGACATGAGTTGTCTGATTTGCGGAGGCGATGGTTGCGGTACATGCAAGCGGACCGGTTGGATCGAGATACTGCCCTGCGGGATGGTGCATCCGAACGTGTTGCGCGCCGGCAGGATCGATCCGCATGAGTACACCGGTTTCGCGTTCGGGTTGGGACTGACCCGGCTGGCCATGATGAAGTACGGCGTCGCCGATATCCGTGTGTTGAACAGTGGCGACCTCCGCGCAACCGTCCCCGCCAGCCGATTCGGCGGACCGACAATCGTAGCCAAGGATTGAGCGAAACGCGCTGTGAGCAGAAAGGTAGCGCCACCCCTTGTGGGTGGCGCCGACGAGAGTGAACGTTCCATTGCGACCGCGCCACACACAGGGGGTGGCGCTACATCGGCGCCGAACAAAGGACGTCGCCGCAAGAGAACAGACGACCGATGCTGATTTCACTGAACTGGATTCGCGAATTCGCCGACCTGCCGAGCGAACTGTCCGCCAAGGAACTGGCGGAGCGGTTCACGTTGGTCTGCGCCGAGGTCGAGGGTGTCGAGAAGATCGAGGTCGGCGCGAAGGGGCTCATCTGCGCGGTGATCCGCAAACTCAGACAACTGGAGAATGACCGCAAACTGCGGGCCACCAAACTCGATCTCGGCGGCGGCAAGACTGTTGACACGGTGACGGCGGCCCCCAACCTGACCGTCGGTGACCGGGTGATCTTCGGCCCCAGCGGGTCGCACGTGAGAGCGCTCGGCGCGATCAAGGACGGGACCGTCGCCGGGCAACGCAGCAGCGGACTGATCCTCCCCGGCGACGCGCTCGGTATCGCACTGGCAGCTCGGGAAGCGATTTTCCTGCCACCGTCGGTCGCGCCGGGAACGGAACTCGATCCGAAACTGTTCGATGACTGGGTGGTCGAGGTCGACAACCATTCGATCAACCATCGCCCGGACCTGTGGGGCCATTACGGGATCGCCCGCGAGTTCGCAGCCATCTTCCACACCAAACTCAAACCCTATCCAGTCACGCCGCTCGACGAATTGCGGGGCGATGCGCTGCCGGAGATTCCGATCGCCATCGACAACCCTGACGATTGCCCGCGCTACTCGGGGCTAAGGATGCAGGGCGTCGAGTCGCATCCGGGACCGCTGTGGATGCAATTGCGGCTTGGTCATGTCGGACTGCGGCCGATCAACTGCCTGGTTGATCTGACCAACTACATCATGCTCGAGTTGGGTCAGCCCATGCACGCGTTTGACGGCGATAAGGTTGAGCGGATCGAGGTCTGCACGGTGGACGCCGGGACCAACTTCACGACGCTGGACAATCTGGAGCGCACGCTGCCCGAAGGCGCGCTGATGATCACGTCCGACCGCAAGCCGATCGCGCTCGCGGGTATCATGGGCGGCGCCGAGACGGAAATCGCGCGGACGACCAAGTCCATGCTGCTCGAATCAGCCAACTTCCACCCGTACGTCATCCGCAAGTGCTCGAACTTCCTCGGACATCGCACCGACGCAAGCGCCCGATTCGAGAAGTCCCTCGACCCAGCCCACACTGTGCTGTCCATCCAGCGGTTCGTGAAAATGGCCCAGTCTGAGTTCGCCGGTTTCAAGGCCACCAGCCGGCTGAGCGACGCATACCCCAAACCGCTACCAGCCGTCTCTGTGACCGTCGATCCGGAGTTCACTGCCCGATTCATGGGGCATCCAGTGTCACGGTCTGACATCACCAGGATCCTGACGGCGCTCGAGTTCAAGGTCACCGATGAGGGCGAGTCGATGCGCGTCGACGTCCCCAGTTTCCGCGCCACCCGCGACATCGAAATCGAAGCGGACATCATCGAAGAGGTGGCTCGCTACGTCGGATACAACAACTTCGAGCCAGCCTATCCGGAAGTCGAAGTGCGCGCGCTGGCGCCCAATCCGATGCAACGCATCGAGCGCAGCGCCTTGCGGGTGCTCGTGCAGGGCTTGGGAATGAGCGAGATCCAGGGCTACCTGTGGTACGACACCGAATGGTGCGACAAACTCGGTTACGCGCCCACTGACTGCCTGACACTGCGTAATCCCGCCGCCGCCGGCCTCGAGCGAATGAGGCAGTCACTGGTGCCGGGACTGTTGGCGGCCGCGAATCTGAACAGACACCATTTTGAACAGTTCCGCCTGGTCGAACTGGGAAGCGCATTCCCCCGAGACAATGGCGACAATGTCGAATATCGGCGTGTGGGAATGATCTCGGCTGTGCGGCGAAAGTCCGCCGAAGATCAGTGGCTCGCCGAATTGAAGGGGACGATCGAAACCTGGGCTTGGCAAGTTGCAGGACCAGCCACATTCGCACCGTGTGAAGCGAACGCGGATC
>JAJDDS010000176.1 GCA_029260195.1 Phycisphaerae bacterium | reverse complement strand
CCTCAAGCCCGCGTCCAACTCGCTGAATCTCTGCGACATCCATGCCTCGCTCCTGTCCAAGAACATAAATCGTCCCCATGACAGAAGTTATCGATCCGACACCCCGTTCAGCTTGAGCCCACTTTGCGCTGTAGTGTTAACTGAACCGATTATTCCGACAGCCTGTTATGGGCGCGGCTCTGTTGAGGATGACCGTTCGCCGGAAAGGTCACGAATCCATGGCGATCGGCGGGGTGCGAATGCGAACAAGGTGGACGCGCTAGGAATCGCCGGCGAGACGCTCCGCCATGCGTTCGGGGGGGATTGTGATGACGACCGGTGGTGCTTTGGGGCGTCGGCCTATGATGACGACGATCAGAAAGAGCGCGACGGCTCCGATTCCCAGTCCCATCCACGCCGGCTTGCTTTCGTGCATGCAATAGGCGATCCCGGCGCCCATAGCCACGATGGCGGTGACGACGGCGTAGGGCAACTGGGTCCAGACGTGCTCCTCGACGCGGCAGCTCGATGCTACGGCGGAGAGGACGGTGGTGTCGCTGATCGGCGAGCAGTGGTCGCCGAAGATGGATCCCGCGAGGACGCACCCGACGGCGGCGTAGAAGAACTGCGGGGCTTGATCGGGGGGCATATCCATGGCGAGTTTGGCTGAGGTTTCGACGACGGCGGCGGTCATGATGCCCATTGTGGTCCAGGAGCTTCCGGTGGCGAAGGAAACCAGGGCGGCACAAATGAAGACGCTGATGGGCAGCCAAACCGTAATCGGCAGCCAGTTGATTCCGAGGTCGGTGTCGACGATGTGTTGCTTGAGCACGGCACCCAGTGCGAGATCCTGCGATATCTGCGAGAGCGCCCATGCGAGAATCAGGATGACGATTGCGGGGAACATCTTGGCCATCCCGTCCAGCATGCCGTCGAACGCACCGCGTGTGGTGCAGGCGCCAGCCAGCATGGCCAGCACCGAAGCCGACGCGAGCGAGCCGATCGCGCCGTAGAGAATCGAGAGATAGGCATCGGCGTTGCGGAGAATGGCCTGCGCCGCCTGCCACGCGCTCAGGCCGGTGGTGTCGCCAGCGCCCGCGCGACCGGTGCGGTAGAGGATGGCGAGCGTGAGTCCGACGAGAACGAGAACGGGAAACGCAGCCAACCACGCGGACACCGCCTTGGTTCGTGTGCCGGCGATTCCGCCACCGTTTGGGGCGTCGTCAACGTCGGGATGCGATTCTATCAAGGCCCGCGACTCGGATCGGCGCATGGGGCCGAAGTCGCGCCCGGTCAGCGCGACGCAGACGACAAGCCACAGGGCGAAGATCGGGTAGAAACGGTATGGAATGCTCGCGAGGAACACGTCCATGTTGTTGGCTTCGGCGAGAAACTCGGGCGCCCCGTCTTGCGCAATGATGTCGAGGCCGGATTGAATGTACCCGAGTTCAGCGCCAAGCCAAGTGCCGATGAGGGCGATCGAGGCGATCGGGGCGGCGGTGGAATCGACGATGTAGGCCAGCTTGGCGCGGGATATCTTGAGGCGATCGCACATGGGACGCATGGTGGGGCCAACGATCATCGAGTTGGCGTAATCGTCGAAGAACACGACCATTCCCGCGATCCAGGTGATGAGTTGCCCGCGCCGCGAGGTTGAGGCGAATCGAGTGAAGGAATTGACCAACGCTCGCGTTCCGCCGCTCGCGGTCATAACGCCGACCGCGCCACCGATGATGAGCGTGAACAACACGACGTGGATGTGGTCGGTCGCGGCGATGGCACCAATGAGATAGGTTTCCACGGCTTGGCGCAGCCCCTCGATGATGTGGATGTCGCCGAGGTGGGTGGCGGGGTCGCGACATGGTACGAGCATGTACGCGCCGACGATGATGCCGATGAACAGCGCGGGGACTGCCTGGCGCATGAGGATCGCCAGGACGATGGCGACGATGGCGGGGGCGAGCACCCACAGGCCGTAGGATTCAGGATTCTCGACGGGCGTTTGGGCGGGTGTCGCATCGGCGCTCGGATCGGCGGCGGTGGGAACCTCGGCGGGTGCCGCGGTCTCCACGAGCGCTTCGTCCGGGGTCTGGGACCAGGCTGAGGAGGCGATCGAGGCGACAAGCGCAAAGGTGAGAGCGCATGCGAGCCATCGGCGCGCTGTGACGAGTAGTGTCCGTTGGTTCAGCATTTTTTTGTCCGTACCCAGATTTCGCGTCCGCGCGAGCGCAGTGCAGTGTAGTGTAGTGCCACGCAACTAGCGACGATCATCCGATCAGAGCCGCGACAGTCAGGGAGCGGTTTGGGAGCACCGAATCGGTACCGCTTCCTTACCGGCGCGGTCCTGAAAAACGCCATCTGCGCTGGACGCTACACTAGCGGGTGCGCGCGTGTGGCGTCAATGCGCATTGCCGTCAAACGGTGCATCTATCGACCGAATTGGCCGCGTGGGTGTTGCGAATGGAGGAGCTTGACGGTTTCTTGTGGCGGCGCCGCGCGTTGCGGGGCGATGGGGGGTAGATTACGGTCGGTTGTGCGCGGTGGAGTGGGTGGCGGGCGCGGACAGCGGCGGCGGTGATCCGCGCGGACTGAAGTCCGCAGCTCGGGGGGGCGGGTGCGGTGCGATCGTGGCGACGGCGTAGGAGGCGGTTTCAGTTGGACGTGTTTGGTGTTCGCAGCCTGCCCTACCTGGCGCGGCGGAACTACTACTACGAAATCCTACATCTGATCCCGTGGGGGATTCTGGTGGGGACGATTGAGGGGAACGCAGCTTCGATCGTGGTGGCGAAGACGTTTGACGGATCCGACTTCCTTGTGGCAGCGGCGTCGGCTACGCCCATCGGAACGCTGTTGTTCAGCTGGGTCTGGGGGATGTTGTGCGTTGGGCGGGCGAAATTGCGGTTGGCGACGATCTTCGGTTCCGGGGCGGCGCTGTGCGCAGCCACGGTGTGCCTGACGCCGCAGACGCCTGCGGGTGGCGTGCTGTTCGTGCTCCAGATGGCGGCGGCGCAGGTCTGCCTGTCGGGTGTGGTGACGGTGCGCGCGTCGCTGTGGAAGCACAACTATCCGCCCGAAGCGCGTGGGATGATCGCGGCGCGTTTGCAGGCGGTGCGGCTGATTCTGAGTATCGCGGTGGTGGTTCTGGTTTCGGCGTTATTCGATTTCGACCCCGGATTGTACCGATACGTCTATCCGACGGTTGCGGTATCCGGGGCGGTGGCGATCATCGTGCTCCAAAATGTCCACGTCCGCCACGAAAAAACGGAACTGAGCGTCGCTGCGAACGGCGCGGCGGCGGCGGAAGGCCCAGCCAGCCGAATCAGTGTTCGGGATTCGCTGTCGCCGCGATTCGTGGCGCGTGGGATGTGGGCCATCCTGCGGCAGGATCGGCGGTACGCACGATACCTAGTCTCGCAGATGCTGTTCGGGGTGGGTGTACAAGCCGTCATCCCGGTTTTGGTAGTGGTGATCAGTGGAGCCGTCGAGCTCTACATTATCAATTCGTTTCTGATTGAGCTATTGCCCAAACTGCTGATGTTCTCGAGCTTGCGCCGCTGGGGACGGTTTTTCGATCGGGTCGGGGTGAATCGATTCAGAGTGTTCACCGGGTCGTGCGCAGCCGCGGGCGTTTTGGTTGGAATGGCGGCGACGATTCTGGTGATGCGCGGCGCGGAATCGGGAGCGGGGATGATGTCGACGGCGGCGCTGGTGTTGTTCGTGATTCGGGGAATTCTGCACGGGTTGCATCAGGGCGGGGGCACTTTGGCGTGGAATTTGGGACACCTGCATTTCGCCAAGCGTCACGAGGCGGAGAAGTACATGGCGTTGCATCAGGCGTTGACCGGGGTTCGGGGGCTGATTACGCCATTCGTGGGCATCGCCTTGTGGGTGTGGATTGGCTGGGGCGTGTGGGTGGTGTCGTTCGTGCTCTGCGTGGCGGGCGTCGTGGGGTTCTTTCGGCTGGCGGCGGAGGAGAGTTCGGTCCACCGCCCGGTTTGACACGGTCCGCGTGCGATCCGACAATGCGTGCGCAACGGACGCGGTCGCCCGCCGATTCGGGCGATTCTGAGAATGCGGCGCATCCGACATGGCGGCGTCGCCTGGCTAGATGATGGAGCTCCCCAGTGAACGACCTGTTTGCCCAGTTTATTGCCCAGTTGATACCTCTGATCGTGGACCTCATTAGCAGCCTGATCTTGGGCGCGCTGAACCTCGATCTCGTGGGGTTTTGACCGCTTGGCACCCTGCCGAATCGTCTCAACCATAGCGGACTCCCGCCCTTTCTTCGGCGAAAGGCTGGGTGCGCTGTCGGTGTGCGCCAGCCACGGCCTTGCATCTCGTCCCCCGAATTGCCACCCTTCGGGCAGGCCGTAGTGGG
>JAJDDS010000175.1 GCA_029260195.1 Phycisphaerae bacterium | reverse complement strand
GACCCGCAATCGCCAATTGTCCCGTGTGTTATTGTGGGATCGTAGGTCGGCAAAACCACCGGAACAAGGTCACATAACGTGCAATTCGATGACGTGCCGAAGCGATTATCGGATGGCTACAATCGTTGGTGCATCCACTGTCGCCAGGATTCGGACAGTTGCGGGAGGTCCGCGAATCGGCGCACGATATCGTCGGGCGCGGATTTGTCGAGGAGGGTGGCTGTGGCCAATGCGACTGTTAGGTCCGAGTGGGGGCGATCCAAAGGAATGATCTCATCACGGACCCGCGTTGAGCCCACCTCAAGCACGCGTAGGTAAAACCCGGTCCACCCGCGCTCGTTGACCCACGCCGGGAGCTGGCGTTCGTCATGCTTGTCGGCCAACTTATAGCACGGCTGACGCGGCTGGCTGACCTCGACTACGGCCGTCCCGATCCGGTAGGAGTCCCCGATCGCGACGTCGTCCTCCAACAATCCCGACGTCGTCAGGTTTTCCCCAAACGCCGGCGGCGATAGATTGGATGTCAACAGTTGACCCCATGGAGCGTAGTGCTCGTGCGGATAAACGCACACGGCTTTGTCGACCCCGCCGTGGTTGACTGTGTCAGCTACGCTATCGCCGTCGAATCCGTCCGCGCCCAACTCGATCAACTCGGTCACCGGCTGCCGGTTGATGGACGTGCTAAAGGTCCGCCCGTCCCGCACGCGCAGACCCGGCCTCCCCAGATTGAGCGATATGATCTTCAAGTTCCGCCTATCGCCCGCCGTTCCTTGTGGCACGCTCCGCTTCGGGCGACGCCGGAATGGAACCTCGCTTCGGCTCGTGTCCGATTGGATCACATATTCGATTCGCAAGGGTTAGTTCCGCGATCGTTGCGTCGCATTCCTGGATGGTAATCATCGAGAGCGGGCTCTCCCACGCGCCGGACGACGCACTGATCCACGCCGCGTCCGGATCGATCCCGTCAATCTCCGCTGCGCCATGACCCGTCGCGTCAAACGTGACGCGGCGCACGCGAACGTCGATCGCGCCGCGATTGTCCAGGATCGAAAAAGTGACATTCCGTGTCACGGACTCCCCGACCGCTACCATCTGGATGTCGAGCCCGATGTTGGACTGCGCCACCGGCACCGCCGCCTCGCACCCGAACACGCAACCGGCTGAACTTAACACCTCAACTGAAAGCGTCACCGTCGCGCTCGAACCTACCGTGTACTGGATGAGGCTGGTCCCGTCGCCGGACTCGATCACGCCGCCTGCGATCGACCAATCATAGGAATCGCCAATCTCAGGTGACTCGAGGTGCGCGATGTTACCCGTTGAAAAGGGACACAGCTTCTCGGCTGCGACGATGGCGCACGCCGGTGTCGCGATTGCGATGCCACCCGCGTCCGACGTCGTCGGAACGACCGCAGAGCCATCCTCGGCGAGAACTAGAAGCGACGCAGGCGCGCCGTCGGACCAACGAAACCTGACATCCGCCGTGCCCTCAGTGAGCGCGGTGAAGAACAGCGCGCCGACCTCACCGTCCGCCACGACACCGCTCTCCGCGCTCGCCAAAAGCGTCAACTCGCCGCCGTCAATGAGCTCGACCAGTTCAGCCCATGGCTCCGTCGGCTCCACCGCGTCCAACGAGAGCATGGCTGGATCAAACGTGACTGCCGCCAGCACACCGGTGATCGGATCGGACAGCCCGACCGCCTCCAGCGTCACCACTGTGGGCGCGCCGACCTCGACGCAAGAACCCGACCCGCCCCCAATCAACGCCAGATGCCCCGTCGCCGGCGGCGGGGTGAACGCTTCCAGGTACAGTACAACCTGATCATGCAATCCGGGAGGAACCGCGAACGAAACCGCACCACCCCCGGTGTTGATCGAACTGTTCTCGATCCACACGCCCGTCGCGGGGTCGTACCAAACAGCCGCATAGGCGCCCGCTTCGATCTCCAACCCCAACGTGTCCGCATCGACGCCGTAGACGATGTAGACGCTCCCCGGATCACCAAGCACGTACCGTGTGTCAAGCAGACCCAACTCGTCGTGCGGCGCCGTCTGAGAGAACGCCGTACTCTCCATGAACGCGACGAGATGCCCGCACGATTCGAGATCACCGATCGATGTCGACGCGATGTCCATCCCGAGCGCCATCACGTAACCCCCACCCATCGCCACAGACCACAGCTTGCGGCGTAGCTCCGAACCGGTCCCCGGATTCGGAAACTCAGCCACATTCACGTTGACTGCCCCACCCACATCGTTCCAGGCAGCCAGCGTCCGCGTGTGCAGATCGTCCACCGTCGACGCCGGAAACTGCGCGGCGAACTGGTGAAGAACTGCGCTACCATTGAAATCGTAGGACGTCCCCGCGAGTTGGTGAATCGCGATCGGGTGTTCCGCATCGTCCACCGCCCGGATGCGCTCGGCGATACGTTCCACCCGCGCGGGCGAGAGTCCCTCGCTGTACTCCTCTTTGACGCACCAGATCAGGTGTCGGTGGTGTTTGAAGCGATTGACCAGCGTGTCAATCAAGCACGCCTCGGCCTCGCCGACTTCGTCGCCGGTGTCCCAAAGCGGGTGACTCAAGCACGCGGCATCGTCATACAACAGGAAGTATATGACGATTCCGTGGTTGTCCATCTCTGTTAACCACGTCTCCCACTGGTCGAGGATGACGTCGCTAATGGCGTTGGCTGGATCACCGTCGATGAACGGGTTCTCCAGGGTGCCTCCATCCCCGCCGTGCGAACGGACGGCCATGAGATACACGGCGTTCGCCCCCGTGCCCGTGAGCTTGTCGATCAGCGCCATCTGATCGCCATTGCGGGTTCCGTCCGCATTCCGCGCCCCCCGATAAAGGAACCCCTCCGGGTCCCCCGGACCGCACAAAAAGAACGGGCCACCTTCGTGATACCTAAACCACGCGGGATGCTCCGCGTCCACGACGATCTGCCCCGCGACTGGTCCCGACGTAAGCGCCGACACCCCCTCCCCCCCGCAGCCCCTTGGTTCCGCCGCTCCGTACGCGGCTCCCGGTTCACCGAGCAGCGCCCCGCCGAACGACAAGGCTCCGACGAGCGAGATGACCGTCAGTGTTGAATCTGTTACCCGTCGGATCATGTCGGCTACCCCAACCCCCACACGTCCCAGAACCAGCGCCCGCCCCAAAAACGCA
>JAJDDS010000174.1 GCA_029260195.1 Phycisphaerae bacterium | reverse complement strand
GCGTAGTTCTGGAAAACCATCGCGACGTCGCGATCCCTCGGGGCGACACGGCTGACGTCCCGACCGTCAATCTCGACGGAACCGCTCGACAGGCGTTCCAAACCCGCCACCAAGCGCAGCGTTGTGGTCTTGCCACAACCCGACGGACCCAGCAAAACCACCAACTCGCCAGCACCGACCGTCAGGGTCAATCCTTCGACGGCTACGACCGACCCGCGCCCTTCACCGTAGACCTTTGTGACGTCTATGAGGCCAACAGAGGCCATCGCGGCGCGCACTCCAAACGTCCAGCCGCGCATCTCGCGCCGCCGGCTCCGCACATGAAGGGGGGATTATAGGGCACCACCGCCGCGTGTCAAATCCATGGATCTCACCAGGAATCAGAGCAGGATTGGCCAACGTGCACCCACACGGTATTCTTCGCCAGCTCACCACCACGGTGACCCGAATCTACGCTTCACCCCGCTCCGCCGGCGTGCTCCGCAGCAGGCGCAACGCGTTGAGCGCTACCAGGACCGTACTCCCCTCGTGCCCGACAACGGCCAACGGCAGCGGAATGCGACCCGCCACAGCGAACCCCGACAGCACCGCGATCACCCCGATGGCCAACGTCAGGTTTTGACGCACGATCCCTGCGGTACGCCGCGCGTGAGCATGTACCCACGCCACACCCTCCAGCGAATCGTTCATCAGCACAATATCCGCAGCCTCCAGAGCCACGTCGGCGCCGATCGATCCGATCGCGATACCCACGTCCGCCGACGCCAACGCGGGCGCGTCGTTCACCCCGTCGCCCACCATCACGATGTGGCCGTACTCGCTCCGCAACGCTTCGGCCGCTGTGAGTTTTTCTTCCGGCAGCAGGTTGGCGCGATACCCGTCGATCCCCAACTGCTCGGCAATAGTCCGGGCAACTTGCTCGTGATCGCCGGTCAGCATCTCGATCCGCCGCATCCCGTTCGCCCGCAACCGCCCGAGCGTGCCCGCCGTCGTCGCCCGCACGTGATCCTCGAACACCAGCAGGTTCGGTAATCCGTCAATCACCAGGCCCGAGGCAGCCTGTCCCGCTCGGTGAGCATCCCCGACCCACTCCTCGAACATCGCCCGATGCTCCTCGTCGATCCGCTCGATGGCCAACCGCGGTCGCCCGATCCAGACGTCGTGCCCCTTCGATTTCGCCCGCATGCTCTGACCCGCGACGTTGTGAAGCTCGGTCGTGGCGTAGGGTTCAAGGCGCCGCTGCGCCAGCTCCGCCATCACGGCGTTGGCGAGGGGATGGCTACTCGACGCCTCCAACGCTCCCGCGAGCCGTAATGCCTCCTCCTCGCTGACCCCGTCGTGCGTCGCCACCCGCGACAGCTTCACGCGCCCGGTCGTCAGTGTCCCCGTCTTGTCGAACACGATCGCGTGGACCCGCGCCAGCGTCTCCAGGTACACACCGCCTTTAATCAGTACCCCGCGTCGCGCCGCGGCTGCGATTGCGGACAGATACGCCACCGGCGTCGCGATTACCAGCGCGCACGGGCTGCAGACGATCAAGAGCGCGATCGCCCGCCGCACTGATTCGTTTCCGTCCACCGACCCCGCGAAGTGCAGCAGCAACCCGGTCGAGACTGACGCGACCACCACCAGGACCGAATAGGTTGGTCCGATCCGGTCGATCAGTCGCTGCACACCCGCCCGCTGATGACGGGCTTCGGTGACCAGTTGCAGGATGCGCGCCAGCGTCGAATCCGTCGCGGTTTTGGTCACCTCGACAACCAAACGCCCCTGCAGGTTCGTCGTCCCCGCGAACACTCGATCCCCCACGGACTTGTCCCGCGGGACCGACTCGCCGGTGATCGCGGATTCGTTCACCGATGAATCGCCCTCGACAACAGTGCCATCAAGTGGCACTTTGTCGTCCGGACGGACGAGAACCCGCTGGCCCGCAGCCACCCGCTTCAGCGAGACCTTTGCCGTCCCCGACTCGGTCAGCACGATGGCTTCGGTGGGCATCAGGTTGTGCAGCGAGACGATGGCTGCCTGCGTCCGATCCAGCGAATACTCCTCCAACGCCCCTGAGAGCGCGAACAGAAACAGCAGCAACGCCCCCTCCATCGGGCTACCGATGATCGCAGCCAACCCGGCCCCGAGCAGCATCAGGGCGTCGATGTCGACCCGCCATGCCTGCAGCGACTCCCACACCGACGAGACGGCGGGGATGGCGGCGGTGGCGAACGCGCAGAGGACCAGCAGGTTGCTCAACGGTGACGGCGCGCCCATCCGCGATGCCACGAACGCCGCCAGCAAGAACACCCCGCTACCGCCGGCGATGATCAACGGCAGGGACCGTTCGATCGCAGCCGACACGGGTGTCAGGAAAACGCTCGCTCGCGAACCGTCCGCCGACACCACCGGCGCGTCCAGCAGAATCGGGTTCAGCGCATGACGCGCGGGCGTGATTCCACCGCCTGCGAACATACGCCGCGGTCCGCTCGGCGGAGCCTGGTTGTGATCGAGTTCGTCGTGTGCGTATCGGTGCATCGTCTGATCGGTCCGCTACGGACGCCCCGCGAGAAACTCAGCCGCAAAATAGGTGAACCCGCCCGTCAAACCCGCGGCTGCCAGCCAACTCGCCATCACCGGGACCACTCCCCGATGTGTCACCCGCGCGCTCGTCACTGCCAGCGCAACCAGCAGGATGGCCACGCTGGAGGGCATCCACACCTCCGTACTGATCGGCATTTGAAAACAGATCGGCGTCGCCAACAGCAGCGTCGCGCCGGCAGCCCCCAAACCGTTCCACACGCCGACCAGCAGCGGGTGGTTGATGTGGTGGATGAACAACCCAAGCTCCTCCTCCATCATCAGCTTCAGCAGCCGGTCGTCGTCGGCGCACAAAACGTCCGTCACGCGCTCCAGCAGCGCACCCTGGAAGCCCTTGGCGGCGTAGAGCGTACGAACTTCCTCACGCTCATGCTCGGGGCGATCCCGTATCTCCCGACGCTCGCGGTCCAACTCGGACTCGTAGTAGCGCAGGCGCAGACGCGTGGCGATCGCGGTTGTCATCCCCAGGTACAGCGAAATCCCCAACCCCGCGCTTACCAGGATTCGGCCCGCGTGATCGGTCACCCCCATCCCACGCATACCGACCCAGATCACCCAAACCAAGATCAGCCCGTCCCGGGCGCTGATGAGCGCCTGACGCCAATCGTCCACATCCCCCAGGTGTGCTTCCCCGCTCAATATTTGCCGCGCGCGATGCCGGGCGTCCGACACATGGTCGGATACCTCCGCTTGGAACACCGGCAGTTCAGTGGACGATCCGTGGCTAGGAATGGTGGATTTGCTCACGACCCGGTTCGAGATACCCCACTCTCGCCGCCCGGTCAAGCCAACCACTCACTGACCGATCGGACGCCCCCAGTCCGCCGGATGCCGTTGATCGGCAGGGATCCGGCCATCACCGACGGGCTGCACCCCGCCCTCTCGCGACTTGCGCGCGGTAAGGGCAACTCGGGCGCGCGGTGCCGCCCACATCTCGCGATCGGTCACTGCGGACAAGGATTCGCGCAGCTATCATCGAGCCCGACCGGGTAGTCGCAGTGGTCCTGCACGATCGTGATCGATCCGTACGTCCATCCCTCGACACAGATGTTCAGATCGGGCGTGGCTGCGGCGTGGCAGCCCACGACCGTAATATCCGCGCGGAGGTTGCCACCCGGGCAAGGCCCCACACTGCAGAGTTCATTGCGTACGCAAACGCACCCTGTGAAGGTCACGTCTGGCAACTCCGTCCACGTCACGGGGCCGACGTGGATATCGCCGAGCGCGTTGAAGTCCCCCTCATTGGCGTTGATGGTGATCCGACCATCGTCCGCAATCCCCTCAACAACGTGGATGAGCGAGTATCTCTCCGTATTCTCACCGATCGTGATGGGACCGTTACACGTCCCCCCGATGAGAATCCGCCCCTTGCTTCTCAACTTCCCATCGATCTTCACCGGTCCATCGATCGACTCCTTGATCGTAAGCGTACCGGCCAGATCCGCTCCGTTGGCGGTCTTGATGAACGAATGGTAGCCCGGCAGCGACTCCAGTCCCCTAAATTCAGCCTTCCCTGAAAACGCCCCGGTCGTCCCGAAGGAAGTTCCGTTGGCGAGTGTGACCCTGCCTTCGGGCTTGACAGTGCCCCCATTGATGATCGAACCGCTTCCGCCGGCCGACAGTTTGAGTACGCCGCCCACGTCCGCATCCATCAGATCGATCGACGCCCCGACCTCCAGCGGTCGCCCTATGAATTGTACCAACGCATGGCCGGGGATCCCTCCCACCAAAATCAGGTCGCCATGGAATCCGCACACGGGCTCCTCATTCGATATGAAGAACAGGAACGCGTCGCGACCCTGCGATGGGACCATCTCGTCGATCTGAATCCGCACGTCCCCGACCGCACCCACGACGTGTACGTCTCCACCCAGAATGGCACCCACCTGCAAGTTGGCGGCGAGATGCCCGTCGATCTCGAAGAGACCCAGGTACGGGATCAGGCCGATCGTGATTTCCCCGGTGATCGCGGCGGGGCCGGTCAGCGAGCAGTCCGTGAACCCGCTGCCGATCTGACAATAACCGTACTCTACGAGTTCGTCGACCTTGATCGACCCGGAGGTTCGGCCTCGAATAATGACCGTGCCCAGTTTATGGATCGTGATGTCGCCCAACGCGTCGCCTTGAATCTCGAAGGTGCAACTTCCGCCGGCCCCGGTGGCATCATCGACCACCGTCAGGTCCGAGGTCAGGGTCCCGGCGATCTTCCCCCCGGTGATCGACGAGTGTCCCGTCCAACCCCCGTTCGGATGCACCAGCGCGATGGACTCGACGTCGACAGCGCCCGCATCCACGCCATCGGCGATAGTCAACTCGAAATTGGCGCTCAATGAAGCGCCCGTATCGATCTGGATCGCCCCGATGTTCCCCGCGCTCCCGTTGTCGTCGCTGCGGACATTCCACGCCGCTCCAGTAATCAACTTGACACCCGGATTCGCCGGATCGCCGTACTCCACCTCAAAGTGCGTGTCTTCGACCGGCGTTCCCAGGTCAAAGTCAACGCAAATATCAGGCCCGGACGCGTTCGTGACGCAAACCTCAGCCGCACGTACGCCCGAAGCTGAAACCACCAACAGCACCGCTGCAATAAATGCCCCC
>JAJDDS010000173.1 GCA_029260195.1 Phycisphaerae bacterium | reverse complement strand
GCTCGACGCGATTCTGGAGCGGTACATCGAATGCGAGCGGTCGGCGGCGGAGATCGTCGAAGATGGGTTTGACGCCGCCGTCGTGGCCGAGATTATCGGTCGTGTGGACCACAACGAGTACAAACGGAAGCAGGCGCCGGTGGGATTACGCGTGACCAGCCGGGCGTTCGGGACCGGGCGGCGAATGCCGATCGCCGCCAAGCACTCCTGACGTCCGACGAGAACCAGTATTCTCGGCGCGCCCCATTTGAATGAAGCTCGCCCGCCCCGGGCGTCGACAACAATGGCGAGCGTGTTTGAGTCACGGGGTGCCGATCGGCTACGCTGTTCGATGCGGACCGGCAGGGCTGACCAAGTTTCCAGGCGAGCGACTCGGGTAAGGACGGTCTCGTGGCGCTGCGGGCACGTGTGCGTTCGAGGTCGGCGATCCGTTCGCGTCCACCCCCGGTGGGTGGCGCACGGCGTGGGGCAACGGCGATTACCCGCGACGCCACGCACGAGGGGTGGAACTACCTCGGAGGAAAGACGACAAGTGACGCGACGACACCTTCTCATTTTGGCGCTACCACCGATTGCCGTCGCACGGGCTGATTTCACGATCGCCGTACTTCCGGACACGCAGATCTACGCTCGGCAGTTTCCGGAGATCTTCGTCAGCCAGACGTCGTGGATTCGGGACAACGCAGCCGAGGAAGACATCGTATTCATGCTGCACGAAGGAGACATCGTCAATCGGGGGAACGCGCCGGATCATGTGTATCAGTGGGACAACGCTGACGTCGCGATCAGCCTCTTGGACGGCGTCGTACCGTACGCCCTGGCGGTCGGGAATCATGACCTGGGTCCGAACGGTGAGGCTGAGGACCGGGACACGACACACTACAACCTCTACTTCCCATTCACGAGGTACGAGGCGGAGCCCTGGTACGGCGGGCACATGGGCGATGACAACGACAACCACTACGTGTTTTTCGAGGCCGATGGGATGGCGTTCATGGTCATCACGATCGAGTTCGGTCCGAACTCCGAGATGGTGGGGTGGGCGAACGAGGTAGTGGCGGCGCATCCCGAGAAGCGCGTGATCGTGTTGACGCACTGTTTCACGTTTCACGATGATACGCGGGTCGGCATCGGCGACTCCTGGAATCCGCACACCTACGGGATTGCGAACATCGACGATCCACATGACGGGGACGAGTTGTGGGAGGCGTTCGTACGTTGTCACCCGAACATTTTTCTGGTGCTCGGCGGGCACATCCTGGGCGACGGGGTCGGGCGGCTGACGCAAACCGGCGTGTTCGGAAACGACGTGCATCAGGTGCTGGCCAACTATCAGATGTTGGACGAAGGGGGACAGGGTTGGATGCGACTCCTGCGGTTCATTCCGTCGGAGGACAGGATCGAGGTGGCCACCTATTCGCCCTGGCTTGATGAGGTGGCGATTGACGGCCAGAACCTGTTCGACTTGCCCTACGAGATGTCCCTGCCGGGCGATTGGAACGGCGACGGCGCGGCGGACCTCGCAGACTACGAGCACTATCTCGCATGTGTCTCCGGACCTGACGCGGATGGCGTCCGTTCGGGATGCGAGCCGCTGGATATTGACAGCGACGGCGACGTGGACCTGCGGGATTTCGGGGCGTTTCAGTCTTTGCTCAACGCTCAGTAGACGCGGTGCCGGACGGCGCTCGGTAAGCCGGCACGCGGTGCCGAGGTTTTTCACAGGCGATTCGCGAGGCGGACGGCGCGGCGTTTGACGGCGCGGGTGCGCAGCGTACGATGGTCGACGGTTTGAAGCGGGCCGGCGGGAGACGGCTCACCTTTGCGGGAACCGTCGGACATGAGCACGCCATCCTTCGTACATCTCCACGTTCACACCCACTACAGCCTGCTGGACGGAGCTACGCGGATCAAGCCGCTGGTCGAAACAGCCAAGGCGATGAACATGCCGGCCGTCGCCGTGACCGACCATGGCAACATGTTCGGCGCCGTCGAGTTCTACAATGCAGCCGTCAAGGCCGGGATCAAGCCGATCATCGGGTGCGAGACGTACATGGCCCCGGGGGATCGGCGGGTCAAGCAGTCCAAGATGAAGGACGCCAGCTTCCACCTGCTCCTGCTGGCCATGAACAACGAGGGCTACCACAACCTGCTCAAGCTATCCAGCATCGGCTACCTCGAAGGGTTCTACTATCGCCCGCGGATCGACAAGGAAACGCTGCGGGAGTTTTCGGGCGGGCTGCTGTGCACGAGCACCTGCCTAGGAGCGGAGATTCCGCAGGCGTTGCTGAACAAGGACCGCAAGGCGGCGGAGGAGGTGGCCAAGACCTATCTGGAGATCTTCGGTCCGGATCGGTTCTTCATCGAGTTGCAGGACCACGGGATGGAAGAGCAGCGGATGATCAACCCCGAGCTGTTCGACATCGCCCAGCGCCTCGGCGTCCCGACCATCGTCACCAACGACGTACACTACCTTGAGCACTCCGACACGGAAGCCCACGACGTGCTCTGCTGCATCAGCACCCGCAAGCTCGTGACCGACGAGGACCGGTTCAAGTTCCCGAGCGACCAGTTCTACTTCAAGTCGCCTGAGGAGATGGCCAAGCTGTTTCCAAATTGCCCGGAGGCGATGGACAACACGCTGCGCATCGCGGATCTCTGCAACGTCGATCTCGACTTCAACACGCGACATTCGCCGGTCTACAAGCTTCCCGAGGGCCGAGTCGAGGACGAGTACCTTCGCGACCTGGTGTACCAGGGTGCGGAACGCAAGTACGACGAGATCACCGACGAAGTACGCGAGCGGATCGACTACGAACTCGGCGTCATATCGAGCAAGGGCTTCAGCGGGTACTTCCTGATCGTCTGGGATTTTATGGAGTACGCCCGAAGCCAAGGCATTCCCTGCGGAGCGCGTGGCAGCGGGTGCAGTTCGGTCGTGAGTTACTGCCTCGACATCTCCGTGCCCGATCCACTGCGGTACGGATTGTATTTCGAGCGCTTTATGGACCCTGACCGCGACGAGATGCCGGACATCGACGTCGACATTTGCCAGACGCACCGCGGCGACATCATCGACTACGTCCGCAAGAAATACGGGCACGTCGCGCAGATCATCACGTTCGGAACGCTGAAAGCGAAGGCTGCCGTCAAGGACGTCGCCCGCGTTATGGGCATGGAGTTCAACGAAGCTGCCAAGCTAACGAACTTGATCCCGGCTGAATTGAAGATGACCATCGAGCGGGCCCTGGAGGTCGAGCCGCTCCTCAAGTCCCGCTATGACACCGAGCCCGAGGTCAAGCGTATCATCGACATCGCCAAGCGACTCGAGGGACTGAGTCGCCACGCTGGCGTGCATGCCGCGGGGATCGTCGTGGCG
>JAJDDS010000172.1 GCA_029260195.1 Phycisphaerae bacterium | reverse complement strand
GCGATCAGCGCCGTGCCGCCTGGCGCGATCCGTCGACCACAACGGGCGACTCTTGCAGCCTGTCGGCATTTCGATCGAGCTGCGTTCGGAAGATATCCGCCAGTTCCGGAATAACCTGCACCCGCATCGTCGTATCGTGCGCCGAGTTGTCGTCGTTTTGCCAGGCTTCGTTCCACCACGCGAAGCCGATGACAGCGGGCCATCGCTCGCCGAAGAGGTCCGTCAACGCCGGTTCGACCCACAGCTCCGGGGCGATCTCGACGTTGTTGGCTGTCGTGCCCATTTCCGCAACGACGATCGGCTTGTCGGGCGCGAGCTCAACGAGGCGATCGTATTCAGGATCGAATTGCTCTCGGAACGACTCGACCCCGGTGTCCAAGGGCGTTCCCGCGCCGTAGATGCTAATGCCCAGCCAGTCGACGTATTCGTCGCCGGGGTAATAACTCTCGAAGCGATTCCACGTTTCGTCGGGGACGTCCGGGGCATTGATATGAAACACCCAGGTGATGTTGTCCGCGCCGCCGGCGCGTATGGCGTCAACGATATGGCGATAGGCAGCCACAAACCGCTCCGGTCCGTCCGGTTGGCTGGGGTCACCGAAACCGCCCGTCTCTTCGCCCCCGTTCCACACGCCGTTCCAACTGAACCACTGACCGTTGCACTCCGTCCCCCATTCGACCAGTAGCGGCGTACCGAAGGTGCCGGCAGCGGAACCCCATGCGGTCAGGTCGTCGTCAAACTCCCCGGACAGAATCGCGGGAAGATTGTAGGTGGGGTCGGCGTGGTCCTGCTCGCCGTCGTTGCGGAGCATGAGGCGGATGAAGGGGATGGCGCCGGAATCACGAATCCAGGTGGCGGTCGCCAACGGGAAGGCGTGACCACCGTACCAGTTGTGGGAGAAGTACACCCAGGTTAACTGCGCGCCGACCGCCTCCTCGAAGGATTGGACGGTTTCGAGCGAGGGATCGTCCTCGACGGCGCCGACGCTCGCATCTCCCGGGAACGCGCCGAAGTAGAGCTTGCCCGCGGGGGGCGGACCGATCATCGAACCATCAGCGTCCGTCGCCGGCTCGTCGATGCCTTCATGGCTTCCGTTCGCCCCGGAACTCGCGTCGTCGGACGTGGGTACGGTTTGGTTGCATCCAGCCGCCAGGAGAATCAGAACCGCCGAAGTCATCCGGCGCCAGTGGTGCGGAAATCCGTTCGCATGCGACATGCCTGTGCTCCGTCGTCACAACTTGAATCCGAAAGGTAACTCCGCACGCCGCCGGCGACAAGCCGTCGCGCCGTCCCAGCGGTTGACATCGGAACCGTCTCCTGACCCTCTGGGGACGCTCGGTGGATGCCACGTGCTTCGTGCATCCGAAAACGGCGGGACATCTTCCGTGATGCCTGAGAGGTCACGCCGTGCGAAGAAGCGAAGGATTCTCCACATCAAAGCGCTGCGTACGGGCATCGCGGATCGAGGGTCAGTCGTTACCCAGAGTTTGAATCCATAGATCATCATGCGGCCAGCGTCTTCAACGTCTTTCGGCACCCGAACGTAGCAGCAGGGGCGATCATCTACGAGACAGGACATGTGCAAACACACTCCGATGCCCGCCTGCCGCGCGGCCGAGTAGACGGATCGGGCGCGTCGTGAATAGCGGTCGTCACGTCTTGTTCGAATACAGAGCCGGAAGCCAACCATCAGATAGTCTTCGCGGAAGATCCACACGATATCAGCGCTGTGTCCGCACTCTGCGAGGAAGCTGCGAAACTGATCCAAGGCCACGTCGAATTCGGGGATGTCCCGCGTGGACGAATCCGCGGAATCCGCCGAGTCGGTACTGTGAGGAGGTACGCCGGTTGTATCGTCGTCACGCACGGGGTTGGATTCGTTCTTGGTTGTTTATGTAGGGTCGAAGGGCGGCGGGGATGGTGATCGTGCCGTCGGCGTTTTGGTGGATTTCCAAGACGGGGATGAGGATGCGGGGAGATGCGATGACCGTGTTGTTCAACGTGTGACAGTAGCGGGTCTTCTTGTTCGCGTCCTTGTAGCGGAGCATGAGGCGACGGGCCTGGAACTCGTAGAAACGGCTGGCGGAATGCGTCTCGCCGTAGCTGTCGCGCGACGGCATCCACGTCTCGATGTCGTATTTCTGGACCTGCCCCTGTCCGAGGTCGCCGGTGCAGACGTTGACGACGCGGTAGGGTAGCTCGAGGGCTTGGACGACGTCCTCCGCGTTTTGGAGGATCTCGCGATGGAAAGCGATGCTAGCCTCCTCGTCGTTCCTGCAGATGATGACCTGCTCGACCTTGTCGAAAAGGTGAATGCGGTAGAGACCGGCGGTGTCCTTGCCAGCCGCGCCGGCCTCTCGGCGGAAGCACGTACTCTGCGCGCAGTATTTGAGCGGGAGTTGGTCTTCGGAGAGAATCTCACCGTTGTGGTACGCGGTTAGCGGAACCTCAGCCGTACCGACCAGCGCCATCTCGTCGCGTTCGCAGAGGTAGGCTTGTTCGCGGCCGACGGGGAAGTAGCCTGTCCCGGTCATGACCGATTCGTTGACCAAGACGGGGACGGTCATCGGGACGAACCCGCGCTTGACCATCATGTCCTGAGCCAAACGCAGGACGGCTTGATGTAAAAGACTCCCGACCCCTTTAAGTATGTAATTTCGTGAGCCAGCCAGTTTGACGCCGCGCTCGATGTCGATGATGTCGAGATCCCGACCCAGCGTGACGTGGTCCTTCGCGTCGAAATCGAATGTCGGAATCTCGCCGACGCGACGCAGCTCGACGTTTTCGGTGTCATCGACGCCGACGGGAACCTCGGGGGCAGGCGGCTGGGGGATGGTGAGCATCAGGGCATCGAACTCCTCCTGGACGGTGCGGTCCTCTTCTTCGAGGGGCTTGATGCGCGCTTTGACGTCGTTGAGTTCCTGCTGGATGCGGTCAGCCTCGGCCTTGATTTCGTCGGGAGACTTGCCGTTTTCGACGGCGCGTTTGTACCAGTCACCCTTCGGGTTGCGGTAGAGCGCGATCTGCTGGCCGCCTTCACGGGATTGGGTGCGGAGCGCTTCGACTTCCTGTTGGACCTTGCGTCGGCGGGCGTCCACCTCGATGAGATTGTCGACATCGCACGTGACCTTTTTGTCGCGGGCGGCGAGCTTTATGATGTCGGGGTTCTCGCGGATGAGTTTGATATCGAGCATGGGGGGCTTGTCCGTTGTCGGTTGTTCGGTACTGGGGGCGCCGTTATTCTGGGACGTTTGCGCGCCGACCTGCTGCTCTGATCTTGTCCCCGCACAAGGGGTGACGCCGCCCAGAGCCTACCAGATTACACGCATCGACGACAGCGTCTCAGTTGATACGCGACGCGGGGCAATCCTGATTCCCGCCGCACGCGCCGGCGAGAACAAGTGTCCGTGGTGGTTTGTATTTGGGGGAGCGTACTCTCTTGCTGGATTCCTCGCGGCGCCGTTGGAATGAGGCTGGGCAGGGTCGGCGCGTGTGCGGGGCGGGCTTTGATGCGCGGCGCGTTTTGGGTATGATGTGGGCGTGAAGGGGCCGCGCGGAGCCTGGCGCGGCGGGACGAGATGCGATTGGGGATTGACGAGCGTCGACCCTAGCCTCGGACCGAGGGATTTGAAG
>JAJDDS010000171.1 GCA_029260195.1 Phycisphaerae bacterium | reverse complement strand
GGGAGATCAAGAACGGCAAGGTCACCCACATGCTCAGGGACGTCATCTATCAGGGCATCACGCCCGAGTTCTGGTCAAGCTGCGACGGCGTCGCCGATGAGTCCCACCGAAGGCAGTACGGATTCATCACCTGCGGCAAGGGACAACCGGGACAATCCGGCTGGATGACCCACGCAGCCGCACACGCCCGTTTCCGCAACGTCAATGTCATCGACCCCAAAGCGTAGGAGCCCGGCCATGACCAACGATCTCGCCTCGCAAAGACGTTTCGATCAGATCGCCGAGAAGCTGCTGGCCGCCTCGCGGGCCGACGACACGTTTGTCAGCTTCTCCGATGAGCAGAGCGCCACCCTGCGCTTCGCGAACAATCAGGTCGTGCAAAACGTCTCCATCCGAAGACCATCCGTCTCCGTGCGCGTCGCATTTGGACAACGCGTCGGAAGTGCCGCCACCAACCAACTCAATGGCGCCAGCCTCATCGTTACGCTTCGCCGCGCCGAGGAACTCGCAGCCCTCGCCCCCGAGGACCCCGAGTTTATGCCCGCGCTCCCCAAACAGGGCTACGACGCTTTCCACCGGTACGTCAAAGCTACCGCCAACGCCAGACCCATCCACATCGCCAAACGCACCGCCCCCGTGATCGACCTGTGCGAGCAGCACGCGATGCAGGGCGCCGGCATACTAACCAATTCCTCCCGCGCCACCGGAGTGGCTGCCGCGTCCGGGCTGCACGCCTACGACCAGTCCACTTCCGCCACCTTCAGCCTCACCGCCACCGCTGACGACAGCACAGGCTGGACCATGAACAAGCACCGCGACCTCAATCGACTCGGCATCAAAGATCGGACGCGCGTCGCCGTCGACAAAGCCATCCTCTCGAAGAAACCCCGCGAGATTGAACCCGGACACTACACCGTCATACTCGAACCCTCCGCAACAGCCGGGGTCTTCGGCCCGGTCCTGTGGAGCTTGGGTGCGAAGAGCTACCACAAGGGCACCAGCGCGCTCGCGGGTAAACTTGGAACCGCGGTCGTCGACACGCGAATCAACCTCCGATCACAACCCGACCATCCCGACCTGCTCGGCGCTCCGTTCGCGCGCGACGGCATGCCCCATCGCCGCCAGACGTGGATCGAAAACGGCGTCCTGCGCCAACTGCAATTCGACCGCTTCACCGCCAAAGAGCACGGACAAGAGCCCACGCCTTGGCCCAGTGCCCCTGTGCTGTCCTACAGTGGGCAGACGGCTGCGAGCGTCGACGAACTCGTCAGCCAAACCGAGCGGGGTGTTCTCATCACCAACTTCTGGTACATCCGCTACGTCAACCCGACGGACCTGACGCTCACCGGCATGACCCGCGACGGGACGTTTCTCGTCGAGGACGGCAAGATCGTCGCGGGGCTGCGGAACTTCCGTTTCCATGACAGCCCCCTCCGCGCCTTCCAACAGGTTGACGCAGCCACCGCCCCGATGGAGTCCACCACGCTGGAGCGCGGCAAGATGCTGCTCCCCGCCGTCAAGCTCCCCGACTTCAACCTGTCCAGTGTCACAAAGTTCTGACCGCGACCCGGAGTGCCGCGTTCGCTAGAGGATTAGCATCGCATCGCCGTAGCTGTAGAATCGATACCGGTCCGCAATGGCGTGCGCGTAGGCGGCGCGGGTCAGGTCCACACCGGCGAACGCCATGACCAGCGCCAAAAGAGTGCTGCGCGGCAAGTGGAAGTTCGTCAGAAGCACATCGACCGCGCCGAACGTATACGGCGGCCGGATGAATATGTCGGTCCACCCGGCGTCAGCCACTACCCGTCGCGCGTCACAACACTGCTCGAGTACCCGCACCGTCGTCGTACCAGCCGCCACCACGCGCCCCCCGCGCGCCCGGCAGGCTGCGATGCGTTCGACCGTCCCTGCGGGCAGGTCGTACCACTCCGCGTGCATCCGGTGCTCGTCCAGCGACGCGACCGCGATCGGCGAGAACGTCCCCGGACCGACGTGCAGCGTGACAAACGCCCGCTCGACATCACTCCGGTTCATTCCCGCGAGAACCCCCGGCGTAAAATGCAACGACGCCGTCGGCGCAGCCACCGCCCCGGGCCGTCGCGCGAATACGGTCTGATAACGCTCCGCATCCTCGGGGCGATCCCGCGCTCCGGCGGGTACGCCGCTCGGCGCCCGGCGGATGTACGGCGGCAGCGGGGTTTGTCCGACGCGACTCAGAACTGTCTGAGTGTCATCATCTGACACTAACCGCACGCGCCACCGCCCCATGCCCTCGCTCGCGGCCAGTTCCAACGCGTCCCCGCGGTCGTCCGGCTCGAGTGCGAGCCGTTCCCCCACCTTGAGTCGCCCCCGCCCGCGCAGCAAGACCTCCCACTCCCCGTCGCCGAGATCCCGCACGAACAGCGCGTCGATCCCACCACCGGTCGCTCGCCGAGTGCGAAGTTTGGCTGGGACCACCTTCGTGTCGTTCAGAACCAGCAGATCACCCGCTGACAGGAGTTCCGGCAACGCCCCGAACGTCGTGTCGCGCAACACGCCCGTCGCTCGGTCGACCACCAGCAGGCGCGACGCATCGCGCTCGGGCGCCGGTTGCTGCGCGATCAACTCCTCCGGCAGCCGATAATCAAGGTCATCAATTCCCAACCCGCGCTCGTCCCGCATCATCGCCATCGCTCCAATCGCCGCTGACCGTCCGCGCGACGATGCATCCAAGCCACACCGGACCTCGGGATGTTCCCCGCAGGCAACACCCGACCGTACCCGGCGACACGTCTCTCAATTGATGAGGCACACGTGCTTTTACGTAACCCGCCCTACTACAATGCGTTGGGTCCGAGGGAATTTCAACCGGCCTTTTTTCGGGGCCCGCGGCACCGCATTTGCCACCAATCTGATCGCCCGATCGCCGCGGGTAACGACGTTTAAGCTGGTGCTTTCCGGACGAAAGAAGCAAGGCCGTGAAGCTGACACCCGTACACGCCACCAGCCACCTGGTGGCTCGGATCAACTACTTTGCGCCCACGACGCGACGCGCGCGCGTGGGGCTTGCGCCATCCCTGCTCGCCGAGCGATTGCGGCGAGCCAAGCACTATCTCGCGACGAGCGGCTGCGCCTGTCAGCCGCAATCCGTCGGTACTCGTGAAGCTCTTCAATCCGACACAGCCACGCCGACCGACCGGCATTGGCCGTCCGATAGCCCGCCGGACGAAACCGAACGCATTGTGGAAGTGGTCGAGCTCGAACCCATACAATTGATGTCGGGAAACGTCCTGGACGTGTGGTCGTAGGGCGACCCCGGGGGAAAGGATCGAGGCCGATCGATTGGAGCGGGCGGCATGCGTAGGAACATGATGCGAAACACCGATCGTCTTGCGGCGGAACTGGCATCGCTCGAGCGGGAGCAGATCAAACCCCAGATTCTCAATTTCCGCTCCCGGACCCGACTCGACTTCACCGAGGAATTCCTGGACCGGCTTACCACAGATCAGTTGCGCCACGTGCTCCTCGCGGCGATGCTCTATCTCGCACGCGAGTAGCCACGCAAATCACCACACCGCAGATCCCGCCCGGGCGCGTGGAGCCCAGCCGCCACCTCCGTTAGAATCCCCCCCGCGATGAAACCCAAAGACGGCATCCGTGAGCGCATCTTGTACCTGGCGATCAGAACCGCCACGTACCTCCTGCAGCTATTCCCGATCGACCTCAACTTGCGCACCGCACGAACCGTGGGATACCTGTGGTGGCGGCTTGACGCGCGACGCCGCGAACGCACAAAGGACCACGTCCGTATCGCATTCGCCGGCCAATTCACCGAGGAACAAATCCACGACCTCTCACGGCGAACCGCGGAACATCAAGCCATGTGGTTCGTCGAATTCCTCTGCGCCTTCCCCCTGCTCAATGAATGGACCTGGCCACGCTACATTGAGCCGGTCGACCTCCGCGACGCCATGAACGAATTGCTTCGCGAGAAAGGCGCCATCCTCCTCACCGGCCACTACGGAAACTTCGAGCTGACCGCCTTCGTCCTCGCGGCCATCGGATTCGACGTTTTCGCGGTCATGCGGCCTCTGGACAACGCGCGCCTCAACGATTTCGTCGTGCGGACCCGCGCGAGTCGAGGTCTCAAACTGCTCAACAAGAAGAGTGTCGCCAATCAGGCGGAGGAGATCCTCAAGCAAGGCGGCGCCATCGGCATGGTCGCCGACCAGGACGCCGGGCGTAAGGGCGTGTTTGTGGACTTCTTTGGGCGCAAAGCATCAACGTACAAATCCATCGCGCTGCTGGCCATCAGGTGCGAAGTGCCCATCATCGTCGGTTACGCACGCCGACGGGGACACCGCTTCCGATACGAAGCCCACGTCAACCGAATCATCCAGCCCGACGAATGGCGCGATAGGGAGGATCCTATCACGTGGATCACCCAGGAATACACCACCGCCATCGAGGAATTCGTCCGCGAAGTGCCCGAACAGTACCTGTGGCTTCACCGCCGATGGAAGTCCCGTCCCCGTCACGAAAAGCCTCCGGAAAGACGCCAATCCCCGGACCGTGACAAACGGGGAACTTGATCTAATACTGTCCACGAGTATCCTTTCCGTGCGCAGGATCATGGGCCGTACGCCCCGTGGCAGTCCTCGGGATCAATGCGTGATTAAGAAGCACCCGGGCATCGGGCGCCCCCATCTACGACCTCCATGGGATTCTCATGATTGCAGCCCTTTCATCCGTCGCTATCTGTCTCTGCGTCACACCCCAGCCCGCAGCCGCCGATCCATTCGATCCCTGGACGCAGCCCGCTCGCTACCAACTGGAATACCAGGTGGATCTGGCATCAATCGACGCCAAGCCCGACGACGATATCGAGGTATGGCTCCCGCTCCCGGCCGACGGACCTGCTCAGCGCCTCCTCTCAGTTCAGGTTGAATCAAGTTGGTCGCACCGTCGGACAGGCGACGATCTGGGCAACCGGTTCATTCATACCAAGCGCGACCCCAGCCAACCCACGACCGGTGAACTGATTCTGCGGTGCGTCATCAACCGCCTTCCCGTCTCGCGCTCCGTTCCCGAGCGTGCGCGAATCGATTCCGCTCATGACCTTGATCGTAACCGCGCTTCCGAGCGCCGTGCGCCCGCTGACGGGAGAATCCGCGCCATTGCGGATCAACTGTGCCGGAATCTCGATTCGCCCGCCACGAAGATCCGCGCACTCTATGACTATGTCTTGGACAACATGCGCTACAGCAAGAAGGGTCGAGGGTGGGGGCGCGGCGACGCACGCTGGGCGTGCGATTCCAAATATGGAAATTGCACGGACTTCCACTCCCTCCTGATCGCCATGGCGCACACCCAGCGCATCCCCGCGCGATTTGTCATCGGGTTCCCCATCCCGTCCGATCGCACGCGCGGTGAAATCACCGGCTACCACTGCTGGGCGGAACTGTTCGACGACAGTCGTGGCTGGATTCCCGTCGACGCCAGCGAGGCATGGAAATCCCAGCGCCCTGACGCATACTACGGCAAGCTCCCAGCGGACCGCGTTGCCTTCACCACGGGACGTGACCTTGTCCTCGAACCCCCGCAACATGGCGACCGGCTCAACTTCTTCGTCTTCCCCTACGTCGAGGTCAACGATCACCCCGTCGCTCCACCGAAGTGGTATCTCCGTTTTGTCAGAACACCCGGCGGCGGCCTCGACGACTAACGCCGCACGCTTCGCCTGCTGGAAGTTGACCGCCCACCGATCGTGGCCTAGACTTCACCACGCAATGGTCGTACACGATTGGAAGGAGCTGTCATGGCTGGAGCCAATACCCTCGAATTCACGGACGCCAACTTCGATGAGGAAGTTCTGAACTCCGACAAGCCTGTCTTGGTCGACTTCTGGGCGGAATGGTGCGGACCCTGCAAAGCCCTCACCCCGCTCATCGACGAACTCGCGGACGAGTTCGTCGGAAAAGCCAAGATCGGGAAGGTTGACACCGACGCCGCGCGGGAAGTTGCCACACGCTACAGCGTCAGCGCGATTCCGACCGTCATGCTCTTTCAGGGCGGAGCGCTCGTGGAGAAATTCGTCGGCCTGCGACCCAAGAAGGAGTTCGCCGCCGCGCTCGAAAACGCCGGCGCAAAAGCCTGACGCCGATCACGTTGCATACCCGCCCGCGGCGCGGCGTTGCGCGCGGACGGATGCTCGAATCCGTACACGCGCGATACTATGGTCACACTGCCCTTCTACAACCAGGATCAGCAGAACGACGAGGACCCCGGCGCCGCGTGCGGCAGTTGTGAAGCCGGTGGCGGCGACGACTCGAGGTGCGGCCACGGGCTTGAAAAAATATACCGCACCACCGCCGTTCGATACGGGTACATGAAACACGTCGGCGAATTCACCTACGCTGAGGGAATGAAATTCTCTTGCGGGTCGAAGGTCGTCATTCAGACCAATCGCGGCATCGAAATCGGTGAACAGGTTTCGCTTAGCTGCAACGGGTGCGACAAGCACGTCACACGCGAACAGATCAAGGCCTACATCGCGAACACCGGCTCCGACAGCTACACCCTCGACAACGGCCGCATCCACCGCGAAGCCACCCCCGACGACCTCGCCGAGACCATGCGTCTCCGCGAAAAAACGCTCGAAATGAAGACCTTCGCGCAACGCAGCGCCGACGACATCATCGGCGCTGAGAAGATGAGAATCGTCGAGTGCGAGTACCTCCTTGGCGGTGAACGCGCGATCTTCTACTTCATGGCGGAAGGCAGGATCGACTTCCGGTCACTCGTCAAGGATCTGTCCCACGAGTTTCAAACGCGCATCCAGATGCACCAGGTCGGCGCCCGTGACGAAGCCCGGCTGCTCGCCGACTACGAAACCTGCGGGCGGCAAGTCTGCTGCAAGGTCTTTCTCAAGTCGCTCAAGCCGATCTCGATGAGGATGGCCAAGCTCCAGCGTTCGACGCTCGATCCGTCCAAGGTCTCCGGACGCTGCGGACGGCTCAAGTGCTGCCTGCGCTTCGAGCACGAATCCTATGAATCGCTCGATGGCAAACTGCCCAAAAACGGCGAGAAGATCCGCACCGTCCATGGCTACGGGACCGTCGTCGGACGGCAGATCCTGACCCAGTTGGTGCAGATCGATCGCGCCGACGGCGACGGGCTGTTGGCCGTCGTCATCGAGGATGTCGAGGAACGCCGCTTGACAGAATTCCCACCCGCACCCCCCGCGCCCCAGCCACAAGCGGCTCCGGCGCGACCCGCGCCTGGGAGACCGCGGCGGCGACCGCAAACTAAGCCGAGGCAGGAAGCCCCGCCCCCCGACGCCAAAGACGCCTCGACCGGTCGCGAAGAACGAACCGACCGACCGACGCGCGACAAGCAACGTCCCGCACCCAGGACGGGCGAAGGCGCCGACGCCAAGCCCGCTGGCGGCGCGCGAAAGCGCCGTGGACGCAAGCGAAGGCGGCGTCGAGACGGTGGCGAAGGGCCGCCAGGCGACCCCCCTCAAGCTGGGGCAGGACCGCCTTCGGAGTAAGCCAATGGGCAGCACCTCGAACACCGCCGGAGCGTCCATCGCCCAAGTCGCACGCGAGGTGGGTGACTACTCTCTCGACGCCTACCACTTCCTACGCGAGGGGCTCGAATACGCAGCCCAGACCATCCACGGGCCGATCACGCCCGCGCAGTACGAAGTCGCGCGGTACATGGCCGAGAAGTCCATCGATTTCGCTGAAGTCATCGAGCGACTCGAAAACGGAACCCTCCCACCCGAGGTCGCCGCCGCAGTCCACCGGTCCGGTGACACGATGGACCTCAACCGGAACATCAGTGGCGCGGACTTGTGTTGGGCACTCCGGGATTTCGCCCTCCGGCGATGGGGGACGCTGGCGGACGTCGTCCTGCACCAGTGGGGTGTTCGATCCACACTCGATTTCGGCCGAATCGTCTATGCGCTGGTGGATCACGGCTTCATGCAGAAGGAACCGCATGACCGCCTCAGCGACTTCGACGCCGTCTACGATTTCTCCGAGTCGTTTCGATCCACCGACGTACTCGACGACCCGACCGACGCATAGGTCGTACGGCGAGCCCTGAGAGCGTGTTAGGGAAGTGTCCTCGTCTGTCCGAGCCGCGACCGTCAGGGAGCGGTCTTCGAACGATGCGTGATACCCCTTCTCGATGGGCGCGGCTCCGAGACGCCCCGCAAAACACGCTCCAGTGACACCACCGGATTCAGATTGGTCTGCCGAACCGATGACTCACTCCAACGCTCCCTCCCCCGACAAGCTCACGCAGACGCTCGTCGCCTCCCCGCGCATTGGGATTCCCCGATTGGAACCGACGAGAAAAAGGTGTCAGCGAGAAAAAGGTGTCAGGAAGATTTTCTTGACATGATTAGCTGGATCGGTAGGGTTGCGGTATGGGAAGATCGCCACGCATCACGGCGCAGGGGCTCGCTTATCACGTCTTGAATCGACGGGTGATGCGCCTTCCACTTTTCAAAAAGGACGACGATTATCTCGCGTTTGAACGAATCCTGGACGAGTCCTTGCAACGCCCCGACGCCCCGCACCTCCTGGCATGGTGCCTGATGCCCAGCCACTGGCACCTTGTCCTGCACGCGCGAAAACGGACCAACCTGTCCACCTGGCTGCAGCGAGTGACCGTGACACACACACATCGCTGGCACGCCCACACCGGAACAGCCGGCGAAGGCCCGTTGTACCAAGGCCGGTTCAAGAGCTTTCCGGTCCAGGATGATGTGCACTTCCTGATGGTATGTCGCTACGTGGAAGCCAACGCCCGACGAGCGAACCTGGTCAAGCGGGCGGAGGCGTGGCGATGGGGCAGCCTGTGGGTCCGGCGGAACGCCAATTCCCCGTTGCGACCGTGGCTACGCCCGTGGCCGGTGGGTCGTCCGCGCAACTGGCTGGCAGACGTCAATCGGGTCATGGACGAGGAGGCACAAGAACGTGTTCGACAGTCGATCATTCGGGGCATCCCCCTGGGCAACGATCGCTGGAAGGCCCGCGTAGCCACCCGCCTGGGCCTGGACATCACCCTCCGCCCCCGCGGACGCCCCCGCAAGGAGACGCAAAACTCTTCCTGACACCTTTTCCGCCCCGCAAGGAGACGCAAAAATCTTCCTGACACCTTTTCCGCCCGACACCTTTTCCGCTTCGCTTCTTCCTGACACCTTTTCCGCTTTGACACCCTTTCCGCTCTGCTGTCCGAGGTAGAAACGCAGGAAGATACGCCGCGAGTAGGAGCGCACCATCACGAAGGCCAGCAGATGACGTTGCGCGCGGCCGATGGCCAGCTTGCCGAAGTAACTCCAGTCCACCTGGGCCTGCTCGCCTGGAAGCGTCTTGAGTCGAAGATACGCTTCAGCCGTGGGCCGGGGACGATAGGGAGCGACCATGTGCCGAGAGCAGAAAAGGTGTCAGGATGATTTTGCCTGTCGCTGACGCCCGCCTTGTCCGCGAACGCGGCGGACCAGGGGCTTAACGGGGAAAGCCCTCAGTCAGTCTTCCCGTTGGCGGGTTCTTCGACAGGGGTGTGCGGCTGGCCCACCGGCGCATCAGCCTGCGGCTTCTTCGCCGAGCGCTCACCGGCGTTGGGCAGGATCTTCGGTTCGGAGATGTCGGTCACGTCGAACTCGCCCTTGACGTCTCGCATCCCCTTCTTGAACTCGACGATGCTCTTGCCCACCGAGCGCGCGATCTCGGGAAGGCGGCGACCGAACAGCAGCAGGCCCACCAGCCCAATCACCAACCACTCCGCCCCACCGGGCAGCCCAAACATCGCCGGCATTTCTAGCGCCATGGTCGCACGCTCCATCTTTCCGCGGATCAGGCGTCGAAACCGGGTCCGCAACCGAATGTCGGCCTACTGGATGGTACCGCTCCAGTCAAAGCGGGTCAAAGACCTTCTCCGCCCCGACCGAGTCATTCCTGACAGCGGATTCTGGCTTCCAAACGCCGCAAAACGCTCGGCGGCACCAGATTCGCCAGCCGACCGGTGTCCCCCCCGCCCAACTCGACGATCTGCTTGATCAGCGTGCTCGACGTCAACGCGTGCTGCTCCGACGTCATCAGGAACACCGTCTCAACGTCGCCCACGATCAGGTTGGCGTTCGCAAACTGCAGCTCGTCACGCAAGTCCAAGCCGTCCCGGATGCCCCGCAGGATGACGTTCGCGCCGAGGCCGGTGACGAATTTCATCGTCAGTCCTTCGTAGCTCCACACCTCGACGTTGCCCAACCCGTCGGTCAGCTCCGCGATCATCGCCACCCGGTCCTCGGGGCTGAACAGCTCCGTTTTCTCCGGATTGTGACCGACCCCCACGATCAACCGCGTGAACAACCGAGCCGCACGGTTGATCAGATCCAGATGCCCCAGCGTCACCGGATCGAACGTGCCGGGCAATACGGCGATGGACTCTCGCTTGTCGTTCATTTCGAAACGCCCAGCCAGTGGGTTCCAACTCACTCCGCGCTCGTGCTTACGGCTCGCGCGAATCTCACCGCGGCTTCCCGCGCCGATCGCTTGACATCGACGCGCCGGATACGGATGCTCCGAGCTATGGCCCCCGTTGAGGCACATCCCTACGTCGACCTCTCGGTGAATCTTGCCGGTCTGCGCCTCAACAACCCAATCATGACCGCCTCGGGGACCAGCGGATACGGACCTGAATA
The DNA here is from genome assembly GCA_029260195.1 of Phycisphaerae bacterium. Taxonomy (GTDB): domain Bacteria; phylum Planctomycetota; class Phycisphaerae; order UBA1845; family UBA1845; genus OFTM321. Next base: position 129 of record JAJDDS010000171.1, on the reverse strand, counting down.
CTCGCCCTATCTGGACATTGCAAGCCTGGGGGCGTTTGTGACCAAAGCCGTCACGCGCGAAGAACGCAAAGGGAATCCCCAGCCACGCACCGTTGAAACATCCGCCGGCATGCTGAACGCCATCGGACT
>JAJDDS010000018.1 GCA_029260195.1 Phycisphaerae bacterium | reverse complement strand
CGTTCCAACTCGTTGGAGTGGCTTGGAAAACTGACGGCGCCGAACTGGGACGCCCGACACGTCCATCCAAAACTCGGGCCCTTTTCCGCGGGCGACTTGTTATGTTCGTGGGTGGCGCACGATTACTTGCACATCCGCCAGATCACGAAACGGCGCTACGAATACGCGACGTTGATGGCTTCGCCGTACAACAATGCGTACGCGGGCGACTGGCGGCGCTGACATGGGGCAGGAGACAGTACGTCCTGTCGCGCTCGCATCGCGGGGTGAGTTTCTCTTCGACGACGACGTCGGGCATGACGTGCGCGAGGTGATCCGCGAAATGTGGATCAATCGTCTGGCGGGGTTTCGCGCGCGCGATCTACGCCGCTATTTGCGGGACAACGTCGAATCCACGCTCTACATCACCGATGGTCGCGCGCACTCGTACCGGGCTTTTCGCCGGATGTCTCGCGTGTTGTTCTTGCTGCGAAGAATCGCGGGATTGATCGGCTTCACCGTGTCGGCGGAGATGCTCGACGGGCGGGTGTCGCGCACCGACGACCTGTACGTCGCCCGAGGCGTGTTGGTGTTGATGTTGGGCGGCTGGATGATAAGCCAGAGTCATCTGGCGATGTCCTGTCACGCGGATTCGGGGCGTTGGGTCTGGGAGCGCGCGGTGGTCGAACGCATCGGTCGGCGTTCGTGGCCTTGGCGACACGACACGCGCGGACAGAGACAGTGGCGAATGAGCGGTGGCGAATAGCGACATCGGGGAATTGGAGGCGGCGAACGATCGTGTTCGGGTAATGTCGCGCACAGTCTATCAGAGCCGCGACCGTCAGGGAGCGGTCGCCAACAGATGCCCCAAAGGTACAGAAACCGTGTTTCTTGAAATGCACCTATTACCCAACATTAGGGGAGGCGGATGGAAATAAAGACAACAGTAGCTGCGGCATTAGTCGCGGTGTCAGCAGGGACCTGCGCGGCGGCGGACGCAGCCAAGCAACTGAATCAACTCTTCGAGGAACGGTACGCGTGGGAGATGCGGGAGTATCCCGAGATCGCCATGTCGCGAGGAGACTACACGCGCGCAGCCCACATCACGATCAACACGATCGATACCGTCGAGCGGCGACATGTGGAAACGGCGGCGCATCTGGATCGTCTGGCGCGGATCAAGAAACGGGACTTGTCCGACGGCGATCGTCTGAATCATACGCTATTCGAACGGTTGCTGCGCGAAGAGGTCGAGGCGCATCGATTTCGGATGTTCCTCGCGCCGGTGGGTCCGCGGTCGGGGCCACACCAGCGGATCGCGCAGATGGGCGAGCGCGTTCGGTTCGTGGGAGCGATGGACTACGAGAACTACCTGCGACGCTTGGACCTTGCAGCCAAGTCGTTGGGGCACGCGACCGCGCTGCTGCGGATGGGGCTCGCGGAGGGCAGGACGCCACCGCGCGTGACGCTATCCGGATTGACGGGGCAGATTGACGCACTGTTGGACGGGGGGCTCGATGCGCTGGCGAAGCCGTTCACTCAGATGCCGGACTCGATATCTCAGGAACGCGCGGACGCGCTTCAGCGCAGGTTCGGGCGTGAGGCACGTCCGGGAATCGAACGGGCGTTGCGGGAATTCGGAGTCTTCCTGCGGGATGAGTACATACCGGGCTGCCGGCAGGGAATAGCCGCCAAGGGCCTCCCGGACGGGGAGGAGTATTACGCGTTTCGGTTGCGGGCGCATACGACGACGCGGATGACGGCACGCGAGGTTCACGAACTGGGGTTGTCGGAAGTGTCGCGCATTCGCGGGGAAATGCTGGCGGTGATCCGGTCGAGCGATTTCATGGAGCGGTGCGGTGTCGCGGACGAGCTGAGCGAAGCACAACTGTTCAGGGCCTTCATTCACTACCTTCGGACGGATTCGCGGTTCTATCATGACAGTGCCGAGGATCTGCTGCGCGAGTATCGCGACATTTGTAAGCGCGTGGACGGCTGGCTACCGAAGTTGTTTGGAATACTGCCACGGCTACCCTACGGCGTGAAGGAGATTCCGGCGTTCATGGCGCCCAATCAGACGACCGCCTACTACCAACAAGGGGATATTCGCAACAGTGAGGCGGGGTTTTTCTATGCCAATACCTATGCGCTCGACCAGCGACCCAAGTATGAGATGGTGTCCCTCGCGATGCACGAAGCCGTCCCCGGGCACCACCTGCAAGTGGCGTTGATGCACGAGATCGAAGGCGTCCCGGAGTTTCGGCGAAACTCGTGGGTGACAGCCTACGGAGAGGGGTGGGCGTTGTACTCAGAGCGATTGGGAATCGAAATGGGGTTGTATGACGATCCCTACGATGACTTCGGGCGGTTACTGTACGAGATGTGGCGAGCTTGCCGATTGGTCGTGGATCCGGGAATGCACGCGTTGGGCTGGAGTCGCGATCGCGCGATCGATTTCATGCTCGAACACACGGCGCTCAGTGAACTGAACATTCGGAACGAGATTGATCGGTACATCAGTTGGCCGGGCCAGGCAACCGCCTACAAAATCGGGGAGTTGAAGATCAGGGCATTGCGCCGGGAAGCGGAGGAGCGACTGCGCGAGCGGTTCGACATCCGTGCGTTTCACGACGTCGTGCTCGGGGCGGGGAGCATCCCGCTGACGGTGCTCGATGAGCGAGTGCGGGCGTGGTTGGCAGCGTTTGATTGAGCAGGTCGGTCGCGGTGACGGCGGCGGACGGCCATCGACGTTGGCGGAAGCGCAGCCGGGCGAGTATGCTCGCGAACGCGGGCGGCGGCGTTGCGTGACGAGTCGCCGCGGGCAGACCCGACTAGCGGAACAGGAGCATTGGTATGGCGTTGGAAGAGCAAGTACTGGTCGTCGAGCGAGATGTCGTCGAACGTGTCGGGATGTTTCAGGGCCTCTCGTTAGACGTTGAACGATACCTCGACGCGTTCTTTGCGCGGGACGTCGCCCGCTTCATGCCAAGGTCGCGCGCCGAGGCGGACCCCGCGTTCAAACAGATCATCCCCTACGTAATCATGACACACGGCCGAAAATGCCTCAGCTATATCCGAGGAGTGCGAGCGGGGGAGACACGCCTTGTCGGGCGCAGGTCCATCGGCATCGGTGGCCACATCAACCCGACCGATGATGAAGCGCCGTTGTTCGAGTTGGACTTCCGAGAGGTCTACCAGGCGGCTGTCAAGCGCGAAGTCGCCGAGGAGGTCGCAGTCGAGACAGCCCACCCCGACAGAGTGGTCGCGCTGATCAATGACGACTCGAACGAAGTCGGACAGGTTCACCTCGGCATCGTTCATCTGTGGGAATTGGAGGCGCCGACCGTCGCCAAGCGTGAGCAGATGATCACCCAGATGGCGTTCCTGACTCCGAGCGAGTTGCACGCGGAGCGAGACAACTTGGAAACGTGGTCACAATTGTGTCTCAATCACCTCGACGACATGCCGGCATCCGAGCGCGAGCATGGGAAGAGCCTCGCCGGTCGCGGAGCGACGGGCGGGACGTCGGCGTGATCGCCCAGTGATTGCGGAAAACCCGGTCCTTTCGTATCCTGATTGCGCTGTGGGGTGTCGGTGCGGGGCCGACTCCAGTTGCGCGAGGTGGTCTTGAAAGTCGTACGAGGGCTCGATTCCGACGCATGCCGGTTGCCCCGATCGGTGTTGACCATCGGGAACTTCGACGGTCTGCACCGAGGGCATCAGCAGCTACTGGCGCAGGGAGCTGTATTCGCAGCCAACCGCAAGGCGCCGCTGGTGGCGCTGACGTTTGAACCACACCCGATCGCGATCCTGCGGCCGGAGGCTGCGCCGCCGCGATTGATGCATCTCGATCAGAAGCTCGACCATCTGGCGCGACACGGTGTCGACGTAGTCGTCATTGCTGAAACGACGACGAATCTGCTGGGGCTGGAGGCGGATCGGTTCATCGAACGGCTTGTCGGTCGACTGCATCCGACGCATATCGTCGAGGGGGCGACGTTCGGATTCGGTAGAGGGCGTAGCGGCAATCCAGACACGCTTCGCGAACTGGGAGACCGGTTGGGATTCGAGGCGCGTATCATCCCGCCGCTTCAACTCACGATTGACGATGACGAGACCGTGACGGTCAGCAGCTCGGTCATTCGCACCCTGATCACCGATGGGCGGGTCCACCTGGCGGCGCTGGCGATGGGGCGTCCCTACGCGGTGACCGGGAGCGTCGTGACCGGTGACGGCCGCGGGAAGGGAATGGGGTTCCCGACGGCCAACCTGAACGACATCGAAACGCTCATTCCGGGCGATGGTGTGTACGCCGGGACTGCACGCGTGGGGGATGTGAAGTGTTTGGCGGGTATCAGCATCGGGACGAACCCGACGTTCAGCGGGACGGCGCGAAAGGTCGAAGCCCACCTGCTCGATTTCCACGACCGCGTGAACGAGCGAACGGTTCATGTCGAATTCGGACGGCGCCTGCGCGATCAGCGGGCATTCGGATCAACTGAGGCCTTGGTCGCCCAGATCGACGAGGACATACAAGCCGTGCGCGAACATGGCGCGCACTCGGAGGCGACACCGTTTCGCTTGCGCGATCAACATTCCGGAGATGAGGCAAAATGACGATCCACATCGGCGAATACCGACAAGTCGGCGCGTTGGTCAGCCTATGGCGACGCCCGCTGCTGCTCACGCACAGTCGTCCGGACGGAGACGCGCTGGGTTGCTTGGCGGCGGCGCGGTCGATCTTGCGCAACAGCGGCGTGGATCCGCTGGCCGTGACGTTCGACCCGGTTCCGCCGAAGTACGACCTCCTGGTCGAGACGGAGCCGATTCCACGGCTCGGCGTCGACGTGCAACTCGGCGACCTCGACAGTATTGACGGCGTTCTCATCATGGACACCTGCACCTACAACCAGTTGGAGCCCGTGGGGGATTGGCTGAAGGCGTCGGAC